>JAZUEV010000190.1:0-6716 GCA_045640345.1 Treponema sp. | reverse complement strand
AAGTTCTTAAAATTTTTCTGCCTGATTTTCAGACAGAACTGCACCTGAATGACCTTTTGTCCAATCAAAATCTGGAATATTTTTTGAAAGTTCATCGCTGGTAAGAATTGGAACAGTGTCATAATTTAAAATCAGTTTTGATTCAAAATCAGCATAATAAATATTATTTCTGTGTTCGTCGGACCAATCATCAGATTTGTACGGCTTTGACAAAATTACGCCGGCATCAACAATTCCGTTGGCACCATAACCGACTTTCAAAAGAAAACATTTGTCCCCTTTTTTCACCTTGTCATATTCCCAAACGCTCCAGTTCATTTTTGAATCTGAATTTTTATTGTTCTCAACAATGCGTTTCACATGATCAAAATTGCTCCAAGATGAAACTCCCGGATTCCATTTTAAAATTACTACAGACATAAGAACTCCCTCCTAAAATATCCTTGCAAGTAAAAATCAATTTACCAAGGGTAATTTCGAGTTTTCAAAAGCGAATCACTGGTTGAATAGTTTCATGGCTTATTCTTAAATCCTTTCGGATGGCCCAAGTCCGTTGTTTTTCGAAGTTTTTTATTTTGTCACACTGATTCGATTTTGCTAACGCAAAATCATATAACCTTTTTTTATAGTTTAGCACTTTAATAAAAAGTTTCCATCTAGCATCACTTTTTAAAGAAAAATCGTTAGATTTTTCGAAGACCTGGGACATTTTTTATGCTTTATGTTATAAACTGCTCTCGAAATTTAAACTCGACATTCGTCCTATAATTTATTTTCCACAACTTAAAAAAAAATCCATCGCCACAAAAGATTGTTTTTCATGGCGACAGAAATTATCAATTTTCAATTATCAACTAAATTTTAACCTTCGTTTTCGTAGGCCACAAGATGTTCTTTTCCGTACATTTTTCGCAAAAGTGGTTTTTCAATTTTTCCGGTGGCGTTTCTTGGGACTGGGGCAAAGATGATTTTCTTTGGTCGTTTGTAGCGAGGAAGTCCCATGCAGAATTCGTTCATCTCTTCTTCGGTACAGGTCATTCCGTCTTTTATGCTGATAATTGCTCCAGCGATTTCTCCCTGACGACGGTCTGGCAATCCAATCACAGCAACATCATTCACTTTGTCAAACTTGCGGATAAAGTTTTCAATTTCAACTGGATACAGATTTTCTCCACCTGAAACAATCACATCCTTGATTCGGTCCACCAAGAAAATAAATCCATCTTCATCCTGACGAGCCACATCTCCAGTGTAAAGCCAACCGTCTTTCAAAACTTCGGCACTTGCTTCGGGATTTCTGTAATAGCATTCCATGACTCCAGGACCTTTGACACAAAGTTCACCACATTCACCCTGGGCAACAATCTGGTCTTTGTCATTGACGATTTTACATTCCCAACCATAGCCAGGAACTCCGATTGCTCCAACCTTGTGAATATTTTCCACACCAAGATGAACACATCCAGGACCGATTGATTCTGAAAGACCATAGTTTGTGTCGTACTGATGATTCGGGAAATAATCTTTCCAATGCTTAATCAATGAAGGAGGAACAGGTTGTGCTCCAATGTGCATCAATCTCCACTGATTCAAATTAAAATCAAACTTCTTTAATTCACCACGATCCAATGCGTCCAAAATATCCTGAGCCCAAGGCACCAACAGCCAAACGATTGTACAATGCTCACGACTTACAGCATCCAAAATATACTGAGGTTTTGTTCCACGGAGAAGGACAGCTTTTGAGCCAGCAACCAATGAACCCATCCAATGCATTTTTGCTCCAGTGTGATAAAGCGGTGGAATGCAAAGGAAAGTATCATCGCGGGAAGTGCTGTGATGTTTTTGTTCAACTGCGGCGGCATGCATCAACGAGCGATGTTTATGGAGAATTGCTTTTGGAAATCCTGTTGTGCCAGATGAAAAATAGATTGCACCATAATCATCGTCTTCAATCCTAATCAACGGAGCCACACTGGAACAGTCCGCCACCAATTCACGATAGCTTTCTGCAAAGGTCGGACAATTTTCACCGACATAAATCAAAAGACGGTTTTTGCTCAAATCATCTGCAATGGATTCCACTCGTCCAATAAATTCTGGACCAAACAAAAGCACATCAATTTCTGCCAAATCAGCACAATATTTAATCTCGTCGGAAGAATATCGGAAATTAAACGGAACGGCAATGGCACCGGTTTTCAAAATTCCAAAATAGATTGGGAGCCACTCAAGGCAGTTCATCATCAGGATTGCAACTTTGTCACCCTTTTTGATTCCACGGCTCAAAAGCATATTTGCCATGCGATTGGCTTTTTCATCAAAAACATGCCAGGTGATTTCACGACGGTAAGGCTGGTCATTGCTTGGCTGAATCAGTGAATATTCTTTCCAAGTGACACGGCGATTTTCCTTCTGCTCAGGATTCAATTCAACCAAAGCCACTTCATTTCCATATAATTTTGCGTTGCGTTCAAGATAGTCGGTAACGGGCATTTAAAAACATCCTCCATGGGAACTTTAAAAATCGTAATCATAATTGACTCATAAAACGGGTTTACAAATCGACTGTGAATCTGACTTTTACCCCTCATTACCTAAAATCGTAGGTATGGGGTGATTTATAGTATACCATGATATGGAAGATTTTTGTAAAAAAAATTGTTATGAGTTCAAATTTTCATTGTTTTTTCATAAAAATAGGGTATAATTTAAGCACTGCTTTTTTTAGGAGGATGAGATGGGTCTTTTAAAAGCCATTTTGGGTTCTGCAGGAGAGGCTCTTGCTAGCCAGTGGAAGGAATATTTTTATTGCGAAGCGTTGGATACCGATGTTTTGATGACAAAAGGTAAAAAAAAGGTATCCGGTCGCAGTTCAAACACAAAGGGTGATGATAATGTTATCACTGTTGGGTCAAAAATTGTTGTTGCTGATGGACAGTGTATGATTCTTGCTCATCAGGGAAAAGTTGTTGCATTGAGTGCCGAACCAGGTGCTTTTGAAGTAACAAATGACCATACTGAAAACGACCCAAATTCTCAGACCATTTTTGCTGGTAAATTTGGTGCAGGACTTTTGGATGTTTTCAAGCAGATTGGACAGAACTTTACTTTTGGTGGTGTTGCGGCTTCCGACATGAGGGTCTACTATATTAACACCAAGGAAATCATCGGTAACAAGTATGGCACTGCTTCTCCTGTTCCATTCCGTGTTGTGGACCAGCGTGCAAGAATTGATATGGATATTGAAATCAAGTGTTTTGGTGAATATAGCTACCATATCAGTGACCCAATCAAGTTCTATACAAATGTCTGTGCAAATGTTACTGATTCCTACACTCGCGACAAAATCGACAGTCAGCTTAAGACAGAACTTTTGACAGCCCTTCAACCAGCATTTGCAGTTTTGTCTGAACAGGGCATCCGTTATTCTGCTCTTCCAGGTCACACTACAGAACTTGCTGATTCTTTGAACGCCCAGCTTTCAAAAAAATGGAGAGACCTTCGCGGTATTGAAATTGTATCCTTCGGTGTTTCATCTGTTACAGCCAATGAAGAAGATGCAAAGAAAATCAAGCAGATGCAGGAAAGAGCTTCTTACACTGATCCAACTCTTGCTGCTGCTATGTTGGCAACCTCTCAGGCAAATGCAATGGAAGCTGCCGCAAACAACACCAATGGTGCCGCAACTGCTTTCATGGGCATGGGTATGGCAGGAAACATGGGTGGATTGAACGCTCAAAATCTTTTTGCTATGGGACAGCAACAACAAGCTCAACAATCTCAGGCGGCACAACCACAACAGTCTGCTCCAGCTACAAATGGATGGAAATGTTCTTGTGGAGCAACTGCAACTGGAAAATTCTGTCCTGAATGTGGAAGTCCAAAACCTGCTGACCCTGGATTCTGGACCTGCTCTTGTGGTACAAAAAACAAGGGTAAGTTCTGTGCAGAATGTGGAAGTCCAAAACCAGCTGGAGCACATCAGTACAAGTGTGACAAATGTGGATGGGAACCAGAGGACCCAACAAAACCACCAAAGTTCTGTCCTGAATGTGGCGACCCATTTGGCGATGAAGATATTGTAAAATAATTGCCTTGCTCTGGAAATTTTGATTTAAATTTCTGGGACCAATGCAACGAAAATAAAAACATAAAAGTCACGCTGAATTTGTGACTCAGGTTCAGTGTGATTTTATTGATTTTTAGGACTTTTGGGAAAACAAATTTTCTGAAATGTCTGTAGTTTGCAATTGGGTGAAAAATTATAAAAAAATAATGAGTAAAAAGTTTAAGCTGCTTTCGATATTTATTTTATTTTTTTCTCTAACTGTCTTTGCTCAGGATGAAATTGCCTCGGAAGAAAAAATTTTAAAAATCCTTGAGTCAAATAAAAAAGACGAACCCATTATTGCAAAAATAAATTTGGACGACATTGAATTTGATGAATCCAACATAATAATTCCATCTTTGGAAAGTAAAAAAATCCAATTTGTTTTAGGATTTAATTCATCGTATTTGTCTCAGCGATTGAATGAAAAAAATCTTCCATTATATACAGTCCATTTTGAATTGGCATCAACAAATCCAAGAGTCTATAAAATTACGGCGATTGAAGAAATCGAAAGTGCTGAATCTTATATCGAAAGAATTCTTGGTGAACAGTTGGAAAATGAAAGAATCGAAAATGAAAAAAATGGTCATGGAAGATTTACAAATGAGGAAATTGAAAAACAAAAGCAGTCCAACAAAAAAAATGGTTTGGGCGATATAAGCGATTTGCAGGCGACACTTGAAATTGATGCGAATGAAAAAAAAGGTTATGGAAAATTTACCGATGCTCAAATTGTTTCCCAAAAAAATCAAAATCTAAAAAATGGATTTGGAGATTTTACGGATTCTGAAATTAAAGAGCAAAGATTTCTTAATGAAAAAAATGGACACGGATTTATAACCGACGCTGAAGTCGAAAATCAAAAAAATAAAAATGAAACTGCTGGTCTTGGAAAAATTAGTGATGAAGAAAAAAAACAGCAGATAAGAAAAAATTCCGAAAATGGTCTTGGAGATTTAACCGATGTTCAAGTGAAAGATCAGATTATGAAAAACGGTTCCAAAGGACTTGGTTATTTTACAGATTTGCAAATTTTAAATCAGAGGGAACAAAACAAGAGAAAAGGTTTTGGTGATTTTTCTGATGAAGAGATTGAATCCCAAAAAACAAAAAATCAAAAAAATGGTTTAGGACTGATTCCAGATTCTGAAGTAAAAAAACAGTGCTTGGAAAATTATAAAAATGGTCTGGGGCGAATAACTGATGCTCAAGTTGAATTTGAAAAAATTGCTAATGAAAAAAAATCCTTGGGATTAATTACAAATCAGCAAGTGAAGACTCAGCGAGAAAAAAATCGATTGCAAAGATTGGGCGATCTTACTGACGCTCAAGTTGAAGCAGAAAAAAAACAAAATGAAAAAAATGGTTTTGGTGAAATCACAAATGCTCAGGCCGATAATCAACGACTTTTGAATAATGCTTCGGGACTTGGTTTTATAACTGATGTTGAAGCCGAAAAACAGAAATCTCAGAATAAAAAAAATGGTTTTGGAGCTATTACGGATTTTCAAGTTGAATATGAAAAAACTGTTAACAAATCCTATGGACTTGGCGAAATTACAAATGCCCAAATTGAAAAGCGCAAACCTTTGAATGAAATTTTTTCTATCAAAAAAAATGCTGATGAACTTGCAATTGAAAAAGAGTCGCAGAAAAAAATTGTTCAGGAAATTGCTGATAACAAAAAAAATGGACTTGGTGAAATTTTGAATGACCAGGTTGCTGTTGAAAAAAAAATAAATCAAAATCGTGGACAAGGTGATTTTACTTATGCCCAACTTGAGTCACAAAAAAAGACCAATGAAAAAAATGGACTTGGTAAAATTTCCGATGCCGATGTTTATTTTGAAAAAAATGAAAACAAAAAAAATGGTCTTGGATTTTTGACTAACGCCCAAGCGCGTGTGGAAAAACAGACCAACAAGAAAAAAAGTTTTGGAACAAAAACCAATGCTCAGATTGAAAGCGAAAAACTTGCCAACAAAAAGAAAGGTCGTGGAGAAATTTCCGACTATGAATATTTGTTGCAATTTTTAGGTGAAAGCAAATTGGTTGAATTTGAAGAAAAAGATATTTTTATTTTAAGCACCGAAGTTTCTCAATTGACCTACAAAATGGTCATGGGAAAAAATCCATCTTATTTTGTTGGAAAAAAGTTCTTGGAAAAAAACAGTCCAGTGGATTGTGTGAGTTGGTATGACGCTATTTATTTTTGTAACAAACTAAGCGTGTTGGCTGGACTCACCCCTGTTTATGAAATCAATGGTGAAAAACATCCCGACAAATGGAAGTCCAATTTTGCGTACACAAGAAATTATGACGGACAAAAATTTGTTGAAAATAAAAAAGCTGGTGGATTCAGATTGCCAACAGATGATGAATGGAATTTTTGTGTAAAAAAATCCGACAAAGAAGAATGGTTGGATGATAAAATTGTTCATTCAAAATTCTTTTCCGATTGTTATTTGGGATTTAGAATTGTTTGCAAAATTCCGAAATAGGTTTTGAGATGAAAAAGATTTTAAACTTTTTTTTGATTTTTATTTTCTCGAATCTTTTTTGTGTGGCACAAAATTTGACAGACACGCAGATTGAATATCAG
>JAZUEV010000189.1:0-2203 GCA_045640345.1 Treponema sp. | reverse complement strand
AAAAGATGACATTAATTTCGCTTGATGAAAACAAAAGATGACATTAATTTCGCTTGGTGAATACAAAATGATGACATTAATTTCGCTTGGTGTAATAAAAGATAACATTCATTTCGCTTGGAGTGGAACAAAAAAAATAACAGTCATTTCGACTGGAGTGGAAAAAAAATAACGGTCATTTCGACTGGAGTGGAAAAAAAATAACAGTCATTTCGACTGGAGTGGAACGGAATGGAGAAATCTAAAACACAGAATTCCTATGCTTCAGACCCCAATAAGGTTTTAATGCTTGTATAATTTTTAAGGGGACAATAAAAAAAGAGGCCGGCTGACGAATCAACCGACCTTGCCACGAATGGCAACCGGATGCAGTTGGGTGGGAGGGGATATGTTTTGCACCCGGTAATTATATTATCGTCCAAAATCTCTATTTCTTGAATGGTTTGGAACTAAATCTTTGATTTTTTAATGTGAACCTCTAAAAAATTGCAATTTTTAGCGATGACCCAAAAACATAAATATGATGGCATTTAAGAATTTGATGTGTCCCAAAATGTGTTTTGCATTTGAAAGAGGAATACTAAAAATCGTATTGGAAATCGTCTTCCACAATCTGCGCATCAAAAACAACATTCACGGTATAGTTTCTACCGTTCACTGCTGTCAAATTTTTTACAAGCTCATAGTTGCCGAAAACAAATCTAATGTTGTGGTCTCCCTGCTTTATTTCCTGGGGCGTATTTGTATTTCCAAAAACGTTTCCATCCAGGTACACCTTTGTTCCATCTGGGGCTGTGATTTTTAAGGTCGGGACAATGCTAGTGAAATCAATTCTAAGATTCTGAGTCTTTCCTTGCTCCACTGAAATTGTTCTTTGTTCGTTCCTGAAATAATCGCTCATAAAGGCAATAGTATGTATTCCAGGTGGCAAAAGTATTTCCTTTCCACTGAACTTGCTTATGTTGCCGTCTATCAAAAGGGTGTAGGGAAGTTCAATTTCATCGGGAAAAGTCGTTTCTATCAAAAGCTTGCCTTTGCTAACAAAAATCGGTTTTCCAGTGATTTTTAGTTGGGAAGAATTGAAAAGGTCCAATGAATCCTTGAATCCAAGTTTTAGGAGAATAAATATTTTTCCGTCAACGATTTCAGGCATATATGGAATCAAATTCGAATATAAGTCCTTTTTTATGGAACTGTTTTGTTTCAGGATGATTTTCATTGTGTGGCTGTATGTGTTTCCAAATGTCCCCGACGCTTTTTTTGTTCCTGAATAATCTCTACTGTTTTCACTTGGGGAAGGAAAGATTCCGTCATACAAGGTCCATGTCATGGAGTTTTTTATCTGAGCAATCTCCGATGGCAATTTGAATGTAAGCTCCAGTCCCTCGATGAAAGACATATCCTCTGGCAACTGAATCAATAGACCATCGTTTGCTCCTGCCACAATGGTTGTTGGTACTCCGTTTTGTGAAATATCCAACCTGACAACCTTGTTTGCCTTGAAAGACTCAGGGAAAACGCTTGGAGATATAAAAATCAATAACGCAATAAAAATCAATCGGCGCATATTTAAAATATAGCAGAAAATAAAATTTTTTCTAGTGCATAGTCCAAAACTTTACAAAAAAATATTTGGAAAACTATAAAAATTGAAATTTTTAGATGTGACCGTTTGTTTTTCCATAAAAAAGGGGATAGCACAAAACTATCCCGACGAATTTTTTTAAGACGCTCTTTATTCGAGACGACTGGGTTCATTCATTTTACGTTGATATATTTTTGAGGATCCTGAAGTTCCCCGTTCAATTTGATTTCAAAATGGAGATGAGGACCTGTGGACATTCCTGTGGAACCAACCAGTCCGATAGTCTCTCCTGCGGAAACTCTGTCACCTTTGGATACAAGAATCTTGCTCATGTGTCCGTAAAGACTGGTCATACCTTTGCCGTGGTCCAGGATTATGTAGTTTCCATAGACATTGTCCATTGCGACTTTTGTTATGACCGTTCCGTCCTGTGCTGCGTGAATTGGAGTCCCCATGGGAGCTGCCATGTCAATGCCCTTGTGCATCAATCTTTTTCCGCTGATTGGGCTTGTCCGCATGCCAAATTCCGATGTAAGGATACTTTTGTCCAAAGGTGTGTTCAGTCCGCTTTTGTTCAGGACACTTTTTTCAATTGGAAGCCTAAGCTCTGGTGTTAAA
>JAZUEV010000188.1:0-7661 GCA_045640345.1 Treponema sp. | reverse complement strand
TCTCAAAATCAACCAAGTGTGACTGTTAATCGAGAGATGCTGAAATAAATTCAGCATGACGGTTTCATTTACATGTTGTCGCAGAAAAAAAACGTCATTCCGAACTGGTTTCGGAATCTCAAAATCAACCAAGTGTGACTGTTAATCGAGAGATGCTGAAATAAATTCAGCATGACAATCTCATTTACATGTTGTCGCAGAAAAATACTTTTTCAGTAAACACTAATTATTGAAAAACTTATTCGTAGTCAACCAAAAATCTTGCGCGACTTCCTTCAGTTTCAAAAACATCTACCGCAAAAAGATGGGTCTGTTTTTTATTTCCAGTGAATTTAATTTGAGGGATGGATTCCACAATTTTTTCATAGATAAAAGTGGCGATTCTTTCTGCGCTGGGATTCTGCTTAAAATAATCCATGTCGTTCAAATTTGTGTGGTCCATTAATCCACAGACTTCCCGCAAAACTTTTTTTAGTTGGGTAAAATCCAAAAGCATTCCACCTTCATCAAGATTTGCTCCACGAACATGGGCGTATACTTTGTAATTGTGTCCATGAAGATTTTCGCATTTTCCATGATAGTCTTTCAAAAAATGTGCGGCGGCAAAATCAGCAACAACTCTAACTTCGTACATCAGTTTCTTCCAATTTTATCAATTTTCTTCTATTATATACCATCAATTTTCATTTTTCAATTAAAAAATAGTTGAAAAAAATCCGTCATAGTCTTATAATTTTTGTTGGAGAGCATTTTTTTAATGAGTGGACTATGAAAAACACTGAAGCCTTGGAAAAGTTTCTTAACTCATACAAACGATATTATAACATCAAGACCGAAGACGTGGAATCTCCATTTGTAGCGGAAGCGGAATTCCATGCCCATTCTGAACATTATCTTTTAGTCAAGGCTGCCCATCTTTCTGATATTGATTCCAATGAATATGTTTTTTTTGCCACAGTGGATTCTTTGAATCAAGAAAAACTGGATGAACTGAACAATTGTGCCTGGGAAAGGGGACTTTCTAGGGTCAAACCTTACAACGGTCATAGAAATTCCGATGTGGTTTTGGTGGTCTTGGCTGATGAAGTTGATGAACAGACATTGAAATCTGCAAAAAAAATCAAATTCTATAAATCCTACAAGTTCACTTTTTTTGGATGGAGCCATTACAAGTTGGTGGTCTGCGATTGTAAAACCGGAAACTGTAGCTTCAACAGGATGGGGAAGGACTTAAAGAAAATCACTAAATCTGTTTTCAGTCTGAAGACAAATTGAAATTGGTTAAAAGCTTCGACTAAAAGGGGCTTTAAATATTTTTAATTTTTCTCTAGGAGGAGAAAAAATGCAAGCATTATTAATCATACTTGCCGCCATTGCATTGCTTTTCGTTGGATACGTTTTCTACGGAAAGTGGCTTTCAAAGCAGTGGGGAGTAGACCCAAGCCGTAAGACTCCAGCACAGGAAACTCCAGACGGAGTAGACTATGTTGAAGCCAAACCAGCAGTCCTTATGGGACACCACTTCTCATCTATTGCCGGAGCAGGTCCTATCAACGGTCCAATCCAGGCAGCAGTTTTCGGATGGGTACCAGTATTCCTGTGGTGTGTAATCGGAGGTATCTTCTTCGGTGGAGTTCAGGACTACGGTTCATTGTTCGCATCTGTTCGTAACGGTGGAAAGTCTGTTGGAGAAATCATTAAGTCTTCAATGGGAAAGACAGCAAAGAAATTGTTCATCATCTTCGCTCTCTTGGTTTTGATTCTCGTTATCGCTTCTTTCGTAAACGTTGTTGCAGGTACATTCTTCTCTGCTGACGGTTCTAAGTTCGGATTCACAACAAATCCTACAAACAACCAGACAACAGCTATGATTTCTGTATTGTTCATTGTTTTGGCAGTTGTTTACGGAATCCTTACAAACAAGTGTGGAGTTAAGTCTCTCCCAGCCACAATCATCGGAATCGTTGGTATTGTTGCAATCGTTATCCTTGGTCTGAATGTTGGTTTCGTTATGAACCGCACAGCATGGATTATCTTTGTTGCTCTTTACATTGCAGTTGCATCTTTGATTCCAGTTTGGATTATGCTCCAGCCACGCGACTACCTTTCATCATTCCTTCTTTACGCAATGATGGCAATCGCTCTTGTTGGTATCGTAATCGGTTCTTTCACTGGTTCAGCTGACTTCCAGATTCCTGCATTCGCTGGATGGAAAGTTGGTGCAAACTACATGTTCCCAACATTGTTCATCACTGTTGCTTGTGGAGCTTGTTCTGGATTCCACTCATTGATTGCTTCTGGAACTTCTTCAAAGCAGTTGGACAACGAAAAGCATGCCCGCGCAATCGGATACGGTTCCATGTTGATTGAATCAGCTCTTGGTATCGTTTCTTTGATCGCTGTTGGCGTTGTTTGGGCAAAGTACAAGAACAACGAATTCGGTTCTCCATCAGCAGCATTCGGTGCAGGTATTGCTACATTGTTCGGAAAAGAAGGAACACCTGTTTACAACACAATCTCAGCTCTCCTTACATTGGCAGTTTCTGTATTCGCTTTGACATCTTTGGACTCAGCAACTCGTTTGAGCCGCTTCATGTTCAGCGAATTGTTCCTCAAGGAAGATGAAGAAACTTGGAAGGATGCAAAATCTCCAGTCCGCAAGGTTCTCGCTAACCCACTCGTTGGAACAGCTTTGATGGTTATCATCGGTTCTACACTTGGATTCCTCAAGCTCTCTGCAATTTGGCAGCTCTTCGGTGCAGCTAACCAGTTGCTTGCTGGTATCGCTTTGTTGGCAGTTGCTGCATGGCTCGGAAATGTTGGAAAGAACAACAAAATGTTCTTCATTCCAATGATTTTCATGCTTGCCGCTACATTGACAAGCCTTATTCTTACTGTAATCGGCAAGGTAAAGGCAATGGTCATTGGTGCAGAAGGTGCTATGCAGTGGGGTAACTGGTTCCAGTTGATTTTCGCAGCTGCAATGACAGTTCTTGCTATTATCCTTGTTATTGAAGGTGTAAAGACTTTCACAAAACAGGCAAAGGCAAAGAAATAATCTAATCTAATCTAATCTAATCTAATCCAATATAATTTGATTTAGATTGTCCCGTCTTGGATTAAACTTGGGCGGGATTTTTTTTATTTTCAGGATGGTGTGGTTGAAACAAAAGTCCTTCGATTCGTGCCGATAGAGTTCCTTTATTTTTACAAACTTAATCGATGACATATTGACAACTGCTTTTTATGATTGTATAATATAAAAGTATTTGGGTGGGAATCTCTAAAAATTGCAATTCTCAGAGGTTTACTATTGTTTCATAAAGATTTTTGCGCAAATAAAATTTACGAAATGGAGATGTTTAATATGAAGAAACTTGTTTTTGCTTTGTTGATCGTTTCAAGTGTATTGCTGTTTTCTTGTGAAGAAAAGGACAAGGTTGCAGTAAACCAAGCGTCCGTAAATTCGAGCATTGAAAAAAATCAAGAGTCTCAGGAAGAAGAAAAATGGTTCATGGCCCAGACCGATGAAGCCAAGGTAAAAACAGTCACAGCCACCAGCGAATTGGTTGAAGAAAAATTTGCAGGTTCCTATCTTTATTCACCAGCCAACATCTTGGACGGAGATATGAAGACTACTTGGTGCGAAGGACTGGATGGTGATGGTATTGGAGAAAGCATCACAATTGAATTCTGGGAGCCGGTGAGTTTTGATGAAATCCAGCTTGTGCCAGGTTTTGCCAGAACAGACAACGAATATTGGAGCAACAATCGCGTGAAAAGTCTTTTGATTACCCAGGTGGCGGAAGAACATTTTCAGCAGAAAGAATATACTTTGAATGATAAAAATGGTTGGCACTCCATCAAATTTGAATTGCCACAGACTGCCCAGACCATTGAACTGAAAATCACTGATGTCTATGCGGGAAGAAAATACAAGGACACTTGTCTGGATGATTTTAGACTTTTGTATCAGGGAAGGGTGATTCCATTCAAGAATGTTGATTCTATCAAGACCGAACAGAAGCAGGTTTCTTTGCAGATGTTGAACTCTGGATTTGAAGAAAAGTTTAAGGCGCTTTTTGATAATCCTTGTGGGACAAATTCCAATAATGGAAAAAAATATCTTATTCTGAAAGCAGTTGACAGTTCTGATGGCATGGTTTTGAGTGCCGACACAAGATCTGGAAAATTCGAATTGGATAATATGTGTTTCGCATATCTTTCTAGCTCCTATCCAGATTACAAAAGCGATGAGGTGCGACAGATAAAAAATAAAAATGTCAATGTGAAAGAAGTCTGTTTTTATTATAGAGACTTCAGAAACACTTACGACCTCGGCAACTGTAAAATCATAAAGACAAGTCTCGTTTCCTATGTGGAGACCCATACTTCACAGACTGTGAGAATAGATGGAAACATTGTCAATATCAATGGAGTCCGCTACAAGGTTCTTCCTTCTTCAACAGTTTTTGTCTATGAAGATTCTGACTGGTAAAAAAACATTAAGCGGATACGAGCCACAAAAAAAACGCAGCAGATTTCGTGTGTGGTGTGGAAGCGTTGCATACAAACTGTTGCGATATTTTTTATGGATAAAACATAACAAGGATTTTGCAAAAAAATCTAAACTCACCCAAGATGAAATCAAAAAAGAATTTCCTTATGTGGCTTTTTCCCATTCATCTCCTCTCTACAGAAATCTTTCAAAAGAGGATACCGAACTGCAGAACGGAAAGGTTCACAATCTTTGCATCGCTCAAAAAAAAGTTGACTGCGTGATTTTGAATCCTGGGGAGATTTTTTCTTATTGGAAATTGATAGGCAATCCTACAAAATTTCGGGGCTATAAAAATGGAATGATGCTTGTGAACGGTCGTCCGGCTTCAAAAATCGGTGGAGGACTTTGCGCTCTTTCCAATCTTATTTTTTGGATGAGCCTTCACACAAATTTGACTGTCATTGAAAGATGGCACCACAGTTTTGATGTTTTTCCTGATTCCAACAGAACTCAACCTTTTGGAAGTGGAGCGACCTGCGTTTACAACTATCGGGATTTGATGATAAAAAACGAAACAAAAAATCCTTTTGCGATTCTGATTTGGATTGAAAATAATCGTCTGTGCGGACAGTGGAGATGCACCGAAAAAACAAAAGACAGTTACGAGGTTTATGAAAAAGAACAACAGATTACCTGTGAATTTGGAAGCGTCTATGTTCGCCACAACAAGATTTTCAGAAAACATTTTTACGATAATCAACTGGTGGAAGATAATCAAGTGGTCGAAAATCATTGTCGCATGATGTACGAACCTTTGTTGAGCGATGGACAGAATGAAAAAAAATAATTTTAAACTGTTTTCTTCTATTGCATTGATTGGGATTTTATTTTTTACTGTTTTTTTTGTACGACTTTTTATGTTAAAAAAATCTATTTATCCCAACGGCCTTGATGGATTTTATTACGCTCTCCAGGCAAAATCTTTTTCGGAAAATTTGGTACTTGAAAATCCCGACATTGAATGTGGATATTATTTGTGTGGACTTTGCTCAAAAATATTCGGCGACCCAATCCTTGGTGTAAAAATTTGGTCTGCCTTTTCGTCATCTCTTTTGTCTTTGTCAATCTTTATTTTGGTTTGGGTTTTGTTGTGGAAAAGTCCAAACAGATTTTTGATTTCATTGTTTGCGTTTGTTTTTTCATCCACAACCATTTCGGTCTCTGCCTTGGGAATCAACTACATAAATAACCAGACCGGACTTTGCTTTTTATTTTTATATGTATCGTCCCTGGTTTTGTGGTTCAGAAAAGATGGCAAAAAAAATCGGGGAAGGGTTTTTGCGGCAATTGTGTTTTTTGTGCTGAGTCTTTTAAGTCACAAGGTCAGCGAAATTTATGTTTTGGTTTTTACTGTGCTGTTTTTGCTTTCAAGATTTCCGATAAAAAATTTTTCAAGAAAAAATCTTTTTGTTTTGATTCCGATTTTCTTTTTTATTTTAGGGACCATGGTTTTTGTTTTCGTAAAACAGTTCCAGCGTTTTGCGACCTCATTTGATTTTCCGTCTCTTCCAATTTTTTCAAGAATATTTATCAGAACTTTTTCCGAGGGTGGATTTCTTGGAGCATTTGAAATAAGTTGCTTTTTTGTTTTTGCGTGGATTTTGTTTTTTTTGTTGATTTTCAAGAAACGCTTTTTTGAATCGGCTTTGATTTTTGTTTTGTTTTTTCCTTTCTGGAATCTTGATAGCGACATGGGTTTCAGGATGAGTGTCAACGGTTTTGTCTGCGGAATCCCCCTTCTGATTTTTTCTGTCACTGAATTGTTGTTGGGAAAATATTTTTCAAAATCAAGAATCGTTTCCAAAATTGTTTTGATATTTCTTTCAACTGTTTTTTTTGTCACACTTTTTTTTACACCAAAAATCTACAATCCAAAAAAGGATCCGGACTTTGGCTACTACAAAAAAATTGTTGAAAAAATCCAGCTGGATGATGATAGTCTTTTGATTGCCCATCTTGGATTGAACCACACATATACTTATTATAAAAATCTTCGTGACTGCATGAACTGGTTGCCCGATTATGAAATTGAGGACGACAAGTTGTGGAGACTCGCTTTTGGTGCCAATGAATATCGAATAAAATCTTTTTTTCTGGATGAGGATGTGGAAAATAAAATTCAAAGAATCGATGAAAACTATATTTTGATTCAGGAAAGTCTTTGGCAGAAGTATTTGACTTTGGAAGACGAGGACATTGCTCAAAATTTTCAAAACTGGTACAACCCAACTCAAGTCCGTCCAAAATATATCCGTTCGATTTTTTAAATTTCAGCCGGTTGCCAACAAATTTTTATTTTGCCCCCAACAAGTGTCTTGAATTAACAATCGGACATTTCTGAGATTTCTCCACTGCGGTCGAAATGACGAAGCCCCCTACAAATGTCATTGCTATAATCAATCGGACATACGCTATCACCGACCAATCCCAAACGAGTGTCGTTAAATTATCAATCGGTCGTTTCAAGGATAACAGTCCACAAACAAATGTAACCTGTAACCAATTGGTCATAGGAGGGGCGGAACCAAGCGGAAGCAAGAAAAAGTCGTTTGATTTCGACATGCTCAATCGGCACGACGGACTGTTTTGTCATCATCAGTCACGCCCCCTACAAGTGTCATTGCTATGATTAATCGGTTGTACGCTATCACCAACCAATCCCAAACGAGTGTCGTTAAATTAACAATCGGACATAAGCTATCGCCAACCAGTCCCAAACGAGTGTCTTTGCTATGATTAATCGGACATACGCTATCACCAACCAGTCCCAAACAAGTGTCATTGCTATGGTTAATCGGACATACGCTATCACCAACCAATCCCAAACGAGTGTCGTAAAATTAACAATCGGACATTTCTGAGATTTCTCCACTGCGGTCGAAATGACGAAGTCCCCAACAAGTGTCATTGCTATGATTAATCGGTTGTACGCTATCACCAACCAATCCCAAACGAGTGTCGTTAAATTATCAATCGGACATAAGCTATCGCCAACCAAGTTCCCAACAAGTGTCATTGCTGTAATCAATCGGTCGTTTCAAGGATAACAGTTCACAAACAAATGTATCCTGTAACCAATTGGTCATAGGAGGGGCGATAG
>JAZUEV010000187.1:0-5344 GCA_045640345.1 Treponema sp. | reverse complement strand
AATTGCAATTTTTAGAAACAACTTTGAAAATGCGATGTTTAAAGTCTTGCAATTCCTAGGCTTTAAACTCGGTTAGGAATATGAAATATTCCGTACATCTATAAAAAGTATTTTTAGATATGCCCTTTATTTTACGACACTTGTTGGGGGTGGGTTGTTTTTGGAAAGACCGACTAAAATTCTCCAGACACACATAGAAGGCGATTGAGCTGAGTCAAAATCAAACAGCCCTATGTCCGATTGATTATAGCGATGACACTTGGTTTGGGGATTGATTGATGATAGCAGGCTGACCGATTAATCATAGCAACGAAACACATGGGGCGCAAAGAGAAAGGGTGTCGGGGAAGGGAGGAACTCGCTTCTGAGTAGGCATAATCTAAGCTGGTGCGTAAGACCATGGCCTTCCCTGACAAAAAGTCCCTTTGCCTACAGTCAATAAACCAGCTCGGCTGTAAGCCGTAAATAATGACAGTAAAAAGAAAAAGAGCTGAAAAATACTTTTTCAGTAAATACGAGTATTTTCTAGCACAGTGAATAACGTGGTCATTCAGTGATTCATTTTTATGGAACTCGAAATTGCCCCATTATATTTGAGAGATGTCACTGAAAAAGTGTAAAACCTGTCATCCTGAACTAGTTTCAGGATCTCTAATTGTATAATATATCTATAATTAATGAGATGCTGAAATAAATTCAGCATGACAAAATGGACTTTTTCAGTGGGCTCTATTTGAGATGCTGTGGGTCGCCGCCTAAGGCTAATAAATTCAGCATGACAGAACTTTTTGGACATCACGCACAAATAAAAAAAGCTGTCCCTTTTGTGTGAGACAGCCTTTGTGTGTTTAGATTAGATTGATTCCAATGCCTGTTTCAAATCAGAAATCAAATCATTTTTATCTTCCAGACCACAGCTTATACGAACCAATCCTGCTGGAACACCTGCATCAATCAACTGTTGTTCATTCAGCTGACGATGGGTACTTGTGGCTGGGTTCAAACAACAGGTTCTGGCATCAGCAACATGGGTTTCAATGGCTGCAATCTTCAAGTTCTTCATAAATTTTTCAGCGGCACTTCTACCACCTTCCAATTCAAAGGACACAACACCACATCCACCGTTTGGAAGATATTTTTTTGCTCTGTCATAGAACTTATCGCCTTTCAATGTTGGATAATTGACTTTTGAAACCTTTGGATGACTTGCCAAAAATTCTGCAACTGCCTGACCGTTTTCCACATGACGAGGCATTCTAACATGGAGAGACTCCAATCCCAAATTCAAGATAAACGCATTCTGAGGAGATTGAATTGAACCCAAGTCTCTCATCATCTGGGAAGTGGCTTTTGTAATAAACGCTCCCTCTTTTCCAAACTTTTCTGCATAAATGATTCCATGGTAGCTTTCATCAGGAGTACAAAGACCTGGGAATTTATCAGCATGGGCCATCCAATCAAATTTACCTGCATCCACAATTACACCACCAACAGCGGCTCCATGTCCATCCATATATTTCGTAGTTGAATGGGTAACAATATCTGCACCCCACTCGATTGGTCTACAGTTGATTGGGGTTGGGAATGTGTTGTCAATAATCAAAGGTACCCCATGTTTATGAGCTGCCTTGGCAAACTGTTCAATGTCCAGAACTGTCAACGCTGGATTGGCGATTGTTTCTCCAAAAACTGCTTTTGTGTTTGGTCTAAAAGCGGCATCCAATTCTTCATCCGTACATTCTGGAGAAACGAAGGTTGTTTCAATGCCCATCTTTTTCATGGTGACGGAAATCAGATTGAAAGTTCCACCGTAGATTGATGATGAACAGACGATATGGGATCCACATTCACAAATGTTGAACAAAGCAAAAAAGTTAGCAGCCTGACCACTGGATGTCAACATTGCCGCAGTTCCACCTTCAAGTTCAGCAATCTTCTTTGCCACATAATCGTTGGTTGGATTCTGGAGTCGTGTATAAAAATATCCAGATGCTTCCAAATCAAAAAGCTTGCCCATATCTTCGCTGGTATCATACTTGAAAGTTGTGGACTGGATAATTGGAATCTGACGAGGTTCTCCATTTTTTGGTGTGTATCCACCTTGGACACATTTTGTATTGATTGACTGTTCCGCCATGGTATGCTCCTATTAACTTCGCATCTACGAAATTGCAGGGAAGAGATTTATCCAAGCCTACGAATGCAACGCACGATTAAACCTGGAATGACTTTATCATGTTCCCATGCTGATTATAAGTTTTGATTATAACACAAATAAGTGTTTTTGATAATAGGCAATGGAAAATTCTCATGGACCACTGTTTTTTAAACTTCCAGTGCCGCTAACTTAACATTAATCCTAAAAAATAAGGAAACCTCTAAAAATTGCAATTTCAAGACTTTAAACTCGATTAGGAATAATAAAAATTCCGTACATCTTCTGAAAAGTAACTTAAAAATTGCCGTTATATTTACAATTATCATAAAAAACACTATTATGGAGGGTCATAGGAGACATTATGAAAAAAAGATTCTTAAATCTAATTGGTCTATTTTTTATCACTTCGTTATTAAGTGCAGAACCATTGAGAAATGCAGTCTGTGTTGTTAGGGCAAATCTTTCTGAAAATACAAAGACATTTCTTACAAACTACAGGGATTCATTGAGCAGTCAGGGATTCAAAAGTTATGCAGCAGGAATTGATGACTACCTCAAAGGTGGATTCGGTTCTGGATTTATTTTTCAGGCATCCAACGGAAAAAAATATATCATAACAAACAGACATGTTGTTGAATCAGCAGACACTGTTACAATTCAGTTTGAAAAAGACGATGGAACTTTTGAGGATTTTGAATCTTTGAAAGTTATTGCAATTGATGACGAGCTTGACGTGGCTTTGATTGAATATCCATCATCACTTAACAGAGCAGGCATCCCAGCATACGCAACTCTCTTGGAGGATGGTGATGATGTTTTTACAGCAGGTTTTCCTGAGCTTGGTGGAAATCCTACATGGCAGTTTGGAAAAGGTATTGTAACAAATTCAAGAGCAAGAATTGAAGATTTGGTTTCTCCAGAAATTTCAACAATCATACAGCACTCAGCACAGGTTGACGGTGGTAATTCAGGTGGACCTTTGTTGGTAAAAGATTCCAACTCGGCTTATGGATATTCAGTCTCTGGAATCAACACATGGAAAGCTCTTAACCGTGAAAGCACAAATTTTGCAATCCCGATGAAAGCAATCAACCAGTTTGTTGAGGACGCAATCAATTCAAGAAACGCAAACGCAACAATCGAAGGAAAACTTGAAAAATTCAATGCATCAATCGCAAACAAGGAAGAAACATTTGGAAGAATGTCAAGCTACATTTCCAACGACATGATTTCATCTTTGAGCAGCGAAACATTCCTTCGCATCGTTGATTCTGCATCAAAAGACGCACGGGATTTGATTATCGATTACTTCCTTTACAATCCATTGGAGGGAATCCGTTATTCTTTGGCCGCATACATCTGGAATTGTTTCAGAAAGAAAGACGCACTTCTTCCATATACTACAAGCGCACCAGAGTCTGAAGGTGATACATACAATGTTACATTTGTAATCAACGAAAAGACAATGTACAATTCAAAATGGATAAAGAGCCAGGGTACATGGAAGCTTGTTGATTTCAACGGAATTGCAAGTGGCGAATTGGTTGGTGTAGAAAACAAGGGTCTGTCTTTCCACAACCCATTCTCCATGAGTCTCCACGGTGGCGTATGCTTGGACATTCCTTCGTCAGAAAAACCTGGATTCAACCTTGGTTTCGCAATCAAATCAAACGATTACTTCAGCATGGGATTTGCATTCAACCACGACACACTTAAAAACAATGAATACAACATCATTAATGCAGATGTAAGATTGACCGTTCCTTTCAACTTGGGAAAAGTTATTCTCATACCTTACGGAACATTGGGACTTGGAGTCTTCTTTGCGACAGGAAATTCATCAATGTACGATTCATTTAACTTTGGATTCCTTTATGGATTGGGATTGGAAGTTGTTTACGACACAGGCAAGATTGGTCCATTTATTGGAGTCCAGTACGGCGGAAAAAAGGTGCTTGGATTATTGAGCGATAGTCCAAAAGACATAAGCAATACTTCAATCAACATAAATATTGGTATAAAGCTTAGCAGACAAAATTCATTCAAACTGTGGTAGACTTTAGACCCCATTAATAAAAGTCAAGGAAGCACCGATTTTTGTCAGTGTTTTCTTGGCTTTTTTTTTATTTGTTCCACTCAACTTCAGTCGATATGAATTCAGCATGACATTTTGAATAATGGTCATTTCGACCGGAACGCAGTGAAGTGGAGAAATCTCATGGACGACTGTTTTTTTGAGATTTCTCCATTCCGTTCGCTACGCTCTCTCCAGTCGAAATGACTTTTGATTTTTCCGTTTCACTCAACTCCAGTCGTGATGACTTTTGTTTTGTCCGTTCCACTCAACTTTAGTCGTGATGAATTCAGCATGACATTTTGAATAATGGTCATTTCGACCGGAACGCAGTGAAGTGGAGAAATCTCATGGACAACTGTTTTTAGATTTCTCCATTCCGTTCGCTTTGCTCTCTCCAGTCGAAATGACTTTTGTTTTGTCCGTTCCACTCAACTATAGTCGTGATGACTTTTGATTAACTGTCATTTCGACCGGAATGCAGTGAAGTGGAGAAATCTCATGGACGACTGTTTTTTTTAGATTTCTCCATTCCGTTCGCTTTGCTCTCTCCAGTCGAAATGACTTTTGTTTTGTTTGTTCCACTCAACTACAGTCGTGATGACTTTTGATTTTTTTGTTCCACTCATCTATAGTCGTGGTGACTTTTGATTAACGGTCATTACAAAAGCAGTTCAAACTCTTCTGTATAGTAATAACCGTTTCTATATCTGTCATACTCAATAGGAGCGTCCATTGAATTTCGCAGATATTCCAAATCACGACTGATTGTTGCTATGCTGAGTGTGTTGTCCACCCCAAGTTCGTCTCGGCATATCTGTCGCAGTTTTTCTGTATTCGGATATTGCCCAGAACGAATCGCCCTGTGGATAATCTTGAATCGTTCAAGCATCAAATGGGTGATTCTTTTTTTCTTGGTGTAAATCTGCTGGTCAGAACATTCAATTAAATAATTATGTTCCAAATAATGTTTGCAATCTTCAAAAGCGTCTTCATCAATATCAAGGTCTGCGATTTTGCCTTCATATTTTACGCTACGTAATTTTTCACAAGAAAGAAAAGCAAAATAATTAATGCGTTCTACAGATTTTGGAAGAATGATCGATTCAATT
>JAZUEV010000186.1:0-10983 GCA_045640345.1 Treponema sp. | reverse complement strand
CTTATTATAGCATATTTTAAACCAAATGTTAATTGCAGAACGATGTACTAGTTCAGCATGACCAAGACAGTATTTTTTTTTGCAGAACTCAACCACCGATGCACTTGTTTTTTTAAGAAAAAAGTCGCCTGGAAAAACTGTAGTCACAGAAAAGGTGAAGGCCGTCATCCCGAATTCATTTCGGGATCTCAAATTTTATAAGATACAAATAATTAAAAAGATGTTGAAACGAGTTCAGCATGACAAAAAAAGACCACCCAAAGGAGCTACCCCAGGATGGTCTGTCTTGTTTACTCCCAACCGAATGTTGCTGGGGGTTTGTTGGTTGCGTCAAAGTAGAGTGCATCCACAAATGGCAATGCGGCAATCTGTTTTACGATGGTGTCCATCAGTTCTTTTGGAAGCATGGCGAATCTGGCTGTCATTACATCCTCGGAACAGACTGGTCGCAAAACAAAGGATGCTCTGTCGGCACTGGATGCGTAAGGCAAGTCGATTGTCAGATGCTGGAAAATCTGGTTGTACCATCCTGCCTTGTGAAGTTCGGTCAAAACAATGTTGTCCACTTCCCTCAGCTGGTCCAATCTTCTTCTGTCGCAATAACCTTCCTGCAGATTCAAATCCTCGTCCTTGATTTTTGGATTCTGGTAAAGCTTGATGCAGGTTCTGTTGATATATTTTGCGGCGTTGGTGATTGTGGAAGAACATTCCTCAATCTTCTCCCTTTTTCCTGGGAAATGATAAAATCCGTTGCCTTCATCGGCGAAAGTCAAAAGGGCAGGGAATCGGTAAGTCCTGAAATCTCCCTGGACACCTACTGAACGAACTGGAAGAACCGAGCGTTTCAAATCAGCGGTGCAATGCTCACAGAACATATCCAACTTGATTTCGTTAAGCTCTTTTTTTGCAGCGGTCAATTCCTCGTCATCTTTTTTTGACCAAGATTTTCCGTCGTTGCACAAAACATTGATTGAAAGTCCTGGGCCTGGGAATGGATGGCGCATTACAAGTTCGTCACTGAGGCCAAGTTTTTTTCCGATGGCGCGAACCTCGTCCTTGTACAAATCCTTCACCGGTTCAATAATCAGTCCCTTGGCAATCAAATCCTGGATTCCCTGGACACGATTGTGATGGGTCTTGATGGTGTTGGAATTTTTGGTTCCGCCGGACTCGATGATATCAGGATAAAGTGTTCCCTGGGCAAGCATCCACTGGCTTTCGTCAAGATTCTGTTTTGCCACAACCTCGTTTCTGACTGTGATAAAGTTTTCGCCAACTGCCATCCTTTTTTTCTGTGGGTCGGTCAATCCGGCGATGGCCTTGAGGAAAGATTCGGACGCATCCTCCACGATAAAATTGTTGAATCCAAATTTGTGGTAAGCGTCTGCAACATTCTTTGACTCATTTTTTCGCATGAATCCATTGTCGATGTGCAATCCCAAAACCCTTTCCTGTCCCAGAGCCTTGTTCAAAAGTGCAAAAGTGATTGTGGAATCAACACCGCCGCTGAGGAACAGAAGCACATTTTTTCCCTCCGCCTCTTTTTTGATGTTCTCGATGATTACCTGAAGAACTGTGTCCTGATCCCAGTTTCTTTCCATTCCGCAGTAGTCGGCAAAGTTCTGGAAAATCTGATTTCCGCAAGGGGTGTCCTTTACTTCACAATGGCACTGGAGCGAGAAACGCTTTTTTGCAAGATTCTGGGTGGCGGCAAAAGGGCAGTCCTTTGTTGAACCCACCACTTCAAATCCTTCACCCATCTGCAAAACTCCATCCTGATGGCTCATCCAAACCTGCTGACTTGGGTCAATTCCCTTGAACAATGGAGACTGTATTTCTGGATTCAGATTCAGTGTGGCAAAACCAAACTCTCCCACATCAGCTTTTCCAACTTTTCCCTTGTATCCAAGCTGAACAATGTAATGGCCGTAGCACAGTCCCAAAATAGGAATGTCCAGATTCAAAATCTCCGAGTTAAAATCAGGAACCTTCTCATCATAAACAGATGCAGGTCCGCCAGAAAAAACAACTCCCTTGCAGTCCTCAAAAACGGACAAATCTGTTGAAGGCAATGCGATTTCGGAATAATATCCCAGCATACGGAATCTTTTTGCAATCAGGTGGGCATACTGGCTTCCAAAATCAAGAACAACTATTTTACTTCTTCCCATAATATCCGCCTGTTATTTGTTTTTATTTTCGCAGCTGGCTTTGATAAATTCCCTGAACAATGGACCTGCTTTGTTTGGTCGGCTCTTGAACTCAGGATGGAACTGTCCACCAAGCATCCATGGATGATCTGGAACTTCAACAATTTCAACCAAATCTCTTTCTGGATTAACACCTGCAATAATCAGTCCAGCATTTTCAAGTTCGCTTCTGAATTTGTTGTTGAATTCGTAGCGATGTCTATGGCGCTCCCAAACGATAGGCATTCCATAAGCTTTTTCCGTAAGAGTTCCTTCTTTGACAGTGCACTGGAATTTTCCAAGACGCAAAGTTCCTCCAAGGATTTTTCCATTCTGGTCCGGCATCAAATCGATTACAGGGTGGCTTGTGTTTTGGTCAATCTCTGTTGTGTGGGCATCTGTCCATCCAAGAACATTTCGGGCATATTCAATAACCACAATCTGCATTCCAAGACAGATTCCAAAATAAGGAACCTTGTGTGTTCGCGCGTACTTTGCGGTCCTGATCATTCCTTCGATTCCACGACTTCCAAATCCACCTGGAACAATAATTCCATCCACATCCTTAAGTCTCTGGGCGGTGGTCTCATCTGAATCTAGAGTCTCTGAATCTATCCAATCTATGATGACCTCTGCTTCGTTGGCGATTCCTCCATGGGTAAGGCTTTCAACAACGGAAAGATATGCGTCGTGAAGTTCGATGTATTTTCCGACAAGAGCGATTTTTACAGTCTGCTTTGGATTTTCAAAAATATGGACCATGGCTGCCCAATCTTCCAACTGGGATTTTCCCACGTCAAGACTCAACGCCTTGCAAACTGCATCTCCCATGCCTTCTTTTTCAAGGTTCAACGGAACTTCGTAAATTGATTTTGCATTGAGATTCTGGATAACCGAACCTGGCTCCACATTGCAGAATTGGGCAAGTCTTTCTCTTGTGCCTTGGTCGATAGGGACTTCCGTTCTGAGCATCAAAACATTTGGCTGAATACCAAGTGCCTGGAGTTCTTTTACTGAATGTTGGGTAGGCTTGGTCTTGAGTTCCAGCTCCTTACCGATCGAAGGAATCAATGTCAAATGGATATAGCAGCAGTTTTCTTCACCCACTTCATATTTTATCTGACGGATTGCCTCAATAAAAGGAAGGGACTCGATATCGCCAACAGTTCCACCGATTTCAGTGATGATTACATCTGCCCCTGTCTCTTTTTCAGCGATGAGCATCCTTCTTTTGATTTCGTCAGTGATGTTTGGGATGACCTGAACTGTTCCTCCATGGAACTTTCCTTCTCGTTCGGCATTCAACACAGCAAGATAGACTCTTCCTGATGTGGTGTTGTTGCTTTGGGAAAGAGAAGCATCTGTGAATCGTTCGTAATGTCCCAAGTCCAAGTCTGTTTCGGCACCGTCGTCTGTAACAAAGACTTCTCCGTGCTGGAAAGGATTCATGGTACCTGGATCAATGTTCAGGTAGGGATCGAATTTTTGATTCACGACCTTAAGGCCGCGGGATTTGAGAATTAGTCCGAGGGATGCTGCTGCGATACCTTTTCCAAGACCGCTTACAACGCCTCCGGTGATGAATACATACTTAGTCATTCCACTATTATAATTGAAAAATAGATATTGTTCAATTGAGATTTTTAAAACTAAAGAACATCGCTAAAAAATGGTTTTTCTGGGAGGATACTGTGGGTAGTCGTGAAGGGTAATAAATTCAGCAAGATAGTTTTTTTTGTTGTTCCGAACTGTTTTATTGAAAGATGTCGTTGTTTTTATCCATTGATAAAAGTGATAGTTTCGACAGGCTCAACCACCACGGACTTTTTTTTCAAGCCACCATGGATTTTTTTTTAGCCACCACGGACTTTTTTTTCAAGCCATCACGGACTTTTTTTCAGACCACCATGGATTTTTTTTAATCCACCACGGATTTTTTTTTCAAGCCACCACGGATTTTTTTAGATCACCACTTGTTTACTGTCCAGGCGAAAAATCTACTGATCTTGGACATGGCTTTGGCGGCGACTTTTGGATTTTTTTGGAGGATGGAATAGAATTTTTCGTCGCTGATTTTTATCAAAGTCAAATCGGAGCAGGCTGTGGCTTCTTCTTTTCTTGTGCCGTCTGTCAAAAGAGCGCCTTCACCAAAAAAAGTTCCGCTGTCTGTGTATTCAATATGATTTTTTTTCACCAGCTGGACTGTTCCGCTTCTGATATAGAACATGAATCTGGCTTCGTCACCTGGTTGATAAATTTTGTCACCTTTTTTTAATTTGATGACATTTTCTTCGGCCCTCAAAAGATAGTCTGGACGGATAAAAAGCAGTCGCCTGAAGGAACTGATAATCTTGGTGTCGTTTCTGTCGGGAAGTCTGTAGATTTCACTCAAAAGCAGGGTGTCGAAAAATTGGTTCACAAAAACAAGTTCCGCAAAAGCAAGATAGATTGTGAAAAAGAAAAACACTTCCAAAAGAAGAACGATAATATTGCTGAGGACTCCATAAATCATGTTGTATCGGTTAACATTCAAAAAGATGCCCATGAATTTCTGCAGGATAAAAAAAGTCACAGTACAGGCAATCGCGCACCATAGGCAAGTCCATGTGGATGGGTTGGATCTGGATGTGGCCTTGTAGCTGATAAAGACTGCAAAAAATACAATAATATATGGAAGATAAATGATCATTCTTTCGGTGAATGTACCCAAAAGATGAGGAAACATCTGGCTTAGTTCCAAAAAGATTGGAAGTTTTGTGACAGTCTTGAAGGCGATGTTCAAAATCACTATGAGGGATGAAAGAATCACCATGCCCGCTTCTGCCGCCATAATAACAACTTGGCTTGCCATTGGTCGGGTGGGGACCTGGGTATTGAAGATTCTGTTGATGCTGCCAATTATGGAACTGAAAAATCGTCTCGCCATCCAGATTATGGTGATTCCCAAGATGATTTCAAAGTTGGTGATTTTTTTTATCCCCGTGATTGTGTCCGCCACTGAATCAAGGTTCAAAAAATCTGCAATAAATGTGGCTCCTCCCAGCATGGTCTCAATGGTGTCCGCCGATGTATGAAAAAAACGTACCAGAATAACCAAGACCAACATGAATACAGGGACGAATGAAAATAAAAATCCAAATGCACATGCAGACGCATAGGACAACAAATCGTTTGTAAAAAAGAAAACGATGGAGAGATATAATTTTTGTGTCGCTGTCACAAGGGAGTGCTTGTGGACTTCTTTTTTTGTTTTAAATCTCATTGTCCTTTTTGATGGATACCTTACGAAGATTTTTCAGCTTTGTCCTTGTTTTCTTCTTCGCTTTTTTTCTTTGAGAATTTCAATGACTTTCCGATTTTGTTGTATTCTCTTTCATCGGGAGGCAGAAGTTCGATTGTGTCCATGAGTTGTTTCTGGAGTACCTCGTAAACATATTCCTGCACATCCAGTTTCAAGGCCCTCAATGATTCCTGCATGAACAATGCCACCACCAAAGTTTTGCCATCCCTCTGATGGATATCGTAAATCAAGAAATCCACCAGATACTGTTTTACGCCCAGACGAAGGGTTGCTCCGGTTACCTTTGTTCCCTTTTGAAGAAACGGTACGTCCTCTGGTTTTGCTTTCAGGGCGATGCTTGTGGTGCTGATGTCAACAATCTTCAACTGCATGACCGTGTTGTTCTGTGGCCAAACCAGCTCGTTGTTTTTTTCTTTAAGACAGTTTGCTCGGACATACTGACGGCGACCCTTTGCTTTTTCCGTCTTCACCACATCCTTAAGTCCAGACAAAAGCCTGAGAGGGGATGAGCCTGCCTTGTGGATTCCACCTAAAAGTACGGCGTTTTCCAAAAGATAAAGTTTTTCCTTGTCTCCAATCTTGTCGGAGATGACACCGATTGTGTTGGACTGCAGCTCAGGACTTTTTGTGATTTCACAGAGCATGGTTATCCAGCCGTTCAATGTCAAATCGGAATCAACATAGAAAAAACATAGAGAATTTGGATTTTTCAAAAGGACATTCTTTGCCAGCTTATAACTGTCGATTAGGTACACCTCCAGTTCATCGTTGCGAAGATTTGCCACCACATAGTTTTTTATCTGAGGGGTGGGGTTGACGAAGAATATTTTTTTGCCAAGAAAATCTATGTTTATGTCTGTTGTTTCCGCCATAAGTGCTTTCCCGTTTACAAGTCTTTGAGACCGATTTTTAGAATTCAAATGGAAATCCCCAAAAATTTAAGTTTCCAGGGATTTTCGGTGATGATTTTTTAGGGAACCTCTAAAAATTGCAGTTCTTAGAGATGCCCTTAACAGTTTAGAAGTCTGCCAACTTTGGTGCTCTTGGATAAGGAATTACATCCCTGATGTTTGCCATGCCTGTGACGTAGCGAAGGAGTCTTTCAAATCCAAGACCGAATCCAGAGTGTGGGACTGTTCCGAATCTTCTCAAATCAAGATACCACTGGTAGTTGGCCATGTCCATTCCACGTTCCTCGCAGACTTTCATCAGCTTGTCGTAGTTTTCTTCACGCTCGGAACCACCTGTGATTTCTCCAAGACCTGGGACAAGGACATCTACCGCGCGGACAGTCTTTCCGTCCTCGTTCTGTTTCATGTAGAAAGCCTTTACATCCTTTGGATAGTTGTAGACCATGACTGGAGACTTGAAGATTTTTTCTGTCAAGTATCGCTCGTGTTCGGTCTGGAGTTCTTTTCCCCATGTGATTGGGAATTCAAACTGGTCGTTATATTTTTCAAGTTCCGCAACTGCGTCTGTGTATGTGATTCTCTTGAAAGGTGTGTCCACCACGTGCTGGAGCTGTGCCTTTACTCCTGGCTGGATTCTCTTTTCAAAGAAGTCCATGTCCTCTGAACACTTGGTCAAGGCCCAGTTCAAAAGATACTTGATGAAATCTTCTTCCAAATCCATGTCGTCGTAGAGGTCAAAGAATGCCATCTCTGGTTCGCACATCCAGAATTCGCTCAAGTGGCGTGGTGTGTTGGAATTTTCTGCACGGAATGTTGGTCCGAATGTGTAGACCCTGCTCAAAGCTGTGGCAAGAGTTTCTGCTTCCAACTGACCGCTGACTGTAAGGCTTGCTTTTTTGCCAAAGAAATCTCTGCTGTAGTCCACAAGTTCTGAAGCCTTTGATGGATCCATTCCCTTTGCGCCTGCCTTGATTCCAAGTTCAGCAATCTTTTCCAATGAAAGGGTTGTGACCTGGAACATTTCTCCTGCTCCCTCAGCATCGGAACAAGTGATTTCAGGGGCGTTGATATAGACGAATCCTCTTTCCTGGAAGAATGTGTGGAGGGCTATAGCCATTTGGCTTCTCATGCGGAAGACTGCTCCGAATGTGTTTGTCCTTGCCCTCAAGTGGGAGTTTTCGCGAAGGTATTCCATGGACATATTCTTTTTCTGGAGAGGATATGACTCAGGTGGACATGTTCCCAAAATTTCAAGGGACGAAAGAGTGACTTCCACTGCCTGTCCACTTGCAGGTGATGGGATAAGGACTCCTTCTGCTTTCAATGAAGCTCCAGTTGCCGCAAGTTTCAATGCTTCTTCAACAGCATTTGCATCCGCTTCTCCAGGATTTGTTCTGTCAAAGGTAAGCTGGATTGATGCGAAACAACTTCCGTCGTTCACCTGGATAAATACCAAATTTTTAGAATCACGCTTTGTTCTAATCCATCCACAGACAGTAACTTTTCTGCCGTCTGGTTCAGATGTCAAAAGATCTTTAATAAGAGTTGGTTTCATAATATCCCATTATACAAAAAAAGTAGAGGATTGACAATTATGGAAGAGAGAATCTCTAAAAATTGATGCTTTTGGAGATGACCATTTTTTTGTGGCGACCTTGATTTTTATAAACATTTATGGTGTAATAAAATTGCTTTATATGGGAAACATTGAAATTACATTGATAGGTGGCCTCCAGAAAATAAAGTTAAGAAGCGACTGTTGAAATGCAATATCTTTGTCTTGCCCTTTATGTTGGACCGTCATTGAAAAGACATTTGGGCATATCTAAATCAAAAATGGAGTATTATATGGAAAAGAAAATCAACCGATCCTTGAATTATAAATTGGCTCTCACTGGAATCTTTAGTGCCTTGTGTGTTGTTCTTATGGTGACCCATCTTGGATATATTTCCATCGGTGGATTTATTGCCATAACGATTATGCATGTGCCTGTGATTCTTGCCACTGTTCTTGGCGGGCTTATTCCAGGTCTTGGAGTTGGTTTGGTTTTTGGTGTGACAAGTTTGATTCAGACTGTCATGGCGGGAGGTGGAGCAAATCCATTTTTCCTGAATCCCATGGTCTCCATCGTGCCTAGACTTTTGATTCCTGTGTTCACTTGGTTGGTGGTTAAGGTCTTGGATTTTATTCCAAAAATGCCAAAGGTCATAAGCGGAACTGTTGCTGCTGCGGTGGGGACTTTTACAAACACATTCTTTGTCATGGGAGCCATCTACATTTTCTATGGAAAAGACTTGCTTGCTGGTATGGCTGTTGTTCTTGAAAAAATGGGGTTCGCTATTGAAGGACTTGCTGGAGTCAAGGGATATGCGGCTATTCTTGCGTGCACAATGTTGAGCAATGGATTCTGGGAGATTGCAGGAGCCTGTATCATTGTGGCTGCGGTCTTGGGAAGTATCTATCTGGTGAAAAACAAAAAGTCAAAGCTGGCGAAGTTGGAAGAAGACGATTGATCATAACAAAGGTCTTGGCTTGCATCGGTTTTGATTAACGGTTGGAGAGTTTTGGCACAAAAGACCTGAATTTATTTCAGCATCTCAAACACAAAAGACATTGATGAGATTTCTCCATGCGCTACGCTTGGTCGAAATGACAGGGCACAGTGCCACGCTTGGTCGAAATGACAGGACACAGTGCTACGCTTGGTCGAAATGACAGGGCACAGTGCTACGCTTGGTTGGAATGAACAGAATGCAATGTCTTGCTTGGTCGAAATGATTTAATCCAGGTTTTGTTTGGTAGAAATGTTTTAATCCAGATTATTGGGTGTGGCTTTTGTCAGGTCGTCCATTATTTTTTTGCAGCCGTTGTCCTTGTCCTTCAAAATGGCGGAGGCAAAGGGGCGACCGATTAAAATTTCAGAAGCTCCGTTGTAAAAAGCGGTCCTTGCTTGACTGTAGTTTCTGATTCCACCGTCCACCCAGATTTCTCCTGAATATCTTTTTAGAAAATCCTTGTGTGCGTACAAAAACTCTGCGGTGCTTCCGATTCTTGTTTCGATTCGTCCACCGTGGTTGGAAACAAAAGCCACATCCGGTTTTAGTTCCTGGGTCAAATCCAAGTCATCTTTCGTAAAAATCCCCTTTACAATAAAAGGAAGTCCCTTTCCGTTGAGATATTTTTTGATTTCCCTCAGCTGGCTTGGAGTCTTTTTTTCAAGATGGACTTTTTCCCTCATGGTGGCAATGTTGAAAGCGTCTATATCAATTCCACAACTTTCCGCAATATCGAAAGACCTTTCCATTCTTTCAAAAATTTTTTCCTGGGGATAGGGCTTTATAAAAACAGATGCCCTTGTGTCCATGTTTTTGACGGCTTCGATTCCCCAAAAAAGTTTTTCATCAGGACAACCGTCGCCAATGGAAAGTTCTGCTCCACAGTTCCTGCATCCTTTGATCAGGTCAAAATAAAAAGTTTTTTCGTCCTGGTATCCCACATTCTCGACACCGCCTGTCATTGGAGCGAGACGGATTTTCATGTTTGGGATAAAATCTTCTTCCCTTGGACTTTTGATTTTTTCCCATCCTTCATAGTTCAATATAAAATTCTGGTTCTCCATGGGACCACCCATACCAGGAATTTGTCCGACGCAGGCTTTACCGTTACATGTTTTGCAGAAATGACATTTTTTATCCATATTATCCACCTAGTTCAATGCTTGGAGATTTTCTACAATGTGTCCAAAATAGTTTCAGTCTTTTCCTTTTTTTCAAGGAATACTTTTTTTAATTTCTTTGGTCTCCTTCTTTTTTTGTCGGCAACTTCGGTGGGAGCGGTTGATGGGTCAACAATTTTTTTTTCGGTCTTTGGCTTTTCAACTTTTGGAGCTACAAAAAATCCTAAAATTCCTCCGCAGACTCCTCCAATCAAAGAGACTGTGGCATATAAAATGGACTGAGGAATCGACCCCAAATTTTCCCGACCGTTGTAGATTACAAAGCTGATGTAGACCACGTAGGCCAAAAGATTTGAAATATCAAGATGTTTTTTCAGGATGGAATCAACGGTGCACAAAAAAATCAACAGAAAAATCATGCTCTCGCAGCCGAAAGATGTTTTTGAACAAAGACAAGCGTTCAGGACTCCCGAAACCAATGCGGCGATGGAGGTCATCAAAATCAATATAACCGTTCCGTAACGTTTTTCCATTTGGGGACCCATAAAAAAGATGGTCAGAAGGCTGGTCAAAAAAATCAATGGAACCTGGTTTCCAAGTATGTGGAATATGAGACGGAAATAGCTGAGGGGATTTGAAAAATTAAAAGTGTCGAATCCTTTTGAGCCTGGACATGAAAAAATCGTTTGTACCGCTTTTCCCTCCAAGGCGAATGTGTCCAGCATAAAAACCACAAATGCAAGGACCGCGAATATTGTGATGAAGGGACTATCGAAGTGTATTTTGAATGATTTTTTGCTCATATTTTCCTGGATGATAGATTTTAATTTTTCTTCTATTATATATGTGTTTTTCGGAAATTGCAATTTTTATTCGTGGGGGGGGTTCATTCATTCATGTCGATG
>JAZUEV010000185.1:0-3951 GCA_045640345.1 Treponema sp. | reverse complement strand
TTGTTAACTTAAAAACTTCTCAGTGAAGTCTGCTTTACAAAATTCACTTGTCCGTGTTCTTGATAAAATATAGTAATTCAAAAGCAAATCGTCAAGTTTTTTTTGTAAAAAATTTAAAAAAAAAATTTGACATTTCCAGGGAAACCCGCCAGATAAAAACCCAGCGGGAATAATCCACTTATGAAATGTCTAAAGTTTTGCTCTATTCTCCGTCAATAGAAACACCGTGGCGCTTCTGTGCAAAGTTCTTGAGCATTGCTACACCGTTCTTCTTGTCGTTGTAGATGAATCCACCGTTCCAATATTCCATGGCAGCAAAAAGAGCGTTTCCACCGTCCTGGTCGTCAGACTGTTTTGTACGGAATGTAACAAAGTTTGTAAGTTCTTCAAAGTTTGATGTGTGAAGACATTCCAATCTCTTGCGATTGAATTCGTTCCATTTTTCCAAATCCTTGAAACCTTCTCCTTCGTCTTCCACGATAATATGTGCGTGGCTTGCAGAGAAGGAATACCAAACATGAACCTTCTTGTTTATATCACAATGGTTTCCGTGCTTTACAGCATTCTTGATGATTTCAGAAATCTGCTGTTCCAAAAGGTTGATTTCCTTGATTTCCAATGGAGCAGACTGAACAATCAACAATGTGAAGTAACGAATCTGGCGGAAGTCAGAAGGAAATTCCTTGTAAAGCATGTTTGATTTGTCAAACAAAGGGTCGTTGCCGTCAGAACGGAGCTCCTTGATCATATCCATACCGATTCCCCCTTACTCGTTGACCATCAACAAGGCTTCTTCCACAGAATTTGCAATAGGGAAGTAACCCATCAATTTTGTCAATTCGATAACCTTTTTTACGGAACCATGGATGTTTGAAATATACAATTTCAAGTTCATCTTCTTGATTGTTGAGCAGATGTAAATCAATGCACCGATTCCAGACGAGTCAATGTAGTCTACCTGCTCCAGGTTGATGATAAAGGACTTGACATTTTTTTCGAGCATCTTCATTACCAACTCTTTGAGCTTGTATGAATTGTACAAATCCATTTCCCCGTTTACGTCAATGATGTAAACTTCACCATTCTTGCGTATTTTCAGTTCCATAAGTGTTCTCCTTATTGCCCTTATTGCACAATTTTACTGAATTTTAATGATCAGAAGCGACTCGTCATCATGCTGATTTGCGTTGCCAGTGTAGTTTTTTACATCGTTTTTGATGATGGTTGCAAGTTCCTTGCTTGGTTTGGCACTGTTCTTCTTGATAAGTTCCAGCAGCTTGTCAGTTGTGTACTGGGCTCCATCTTCGTTCAATGCTTCAACTATACCATCCGTGTATGTGAATATTATATCACCACTTTTAACTTTTTGCACGAAATCTTTATATTCTGATGATTTTTCTACACCGATTGGGTCTGTAGGCTGGGACAAAAGTTTAAGTTCCTTTGTCTCACCATCAAAATAATAAACCGGAATCACGCCACCAACAGAAAACTCCATTTCCTTTTCTACTGGATTGTAATTTATGAGCGCCACTGAACCAAAGTGATCCGTGCTGAATGACTCTGATGTGATACCCTTGTTTACCCAGGTAAGGATTTTTCCTGCGCTCTGGGTTGTGTTTACGACCAATCTCAGCATAGAGCGAATCATGGTCATAACAGTCATACTGTTTACACCCTTACCAGCGATGTCTGCCATAATAAAGGATACTCTGTCCTTTCTTGACACAATAACATCGTAGTAATCTCCACAGACACCTTCGGCCTGGTTCCAAACGTTTCCAAGTTGGACACCCTTGATCAAAGGCAGTTTTGCTGGTTTCAAGGTATTCTGGATACGCATTGCAATCTCAGATTCCTTGTTCATTTCGCTCTTCTCAATAATGTCTTTTACTGTAATGACATTCTTGATAGTCGCAGCCGCAAAGTCTGTAAGTGTCGTAGCCATGCTAAGATGTGTGGCTGCGAACTTAGGAGTGCCATTTTTTCTAGCAAAAGCTGTGACACCAATAACGGTGCCCTGAATTTTCATTGGAACCACAATGTAGCTACCACATTCAAGGAATTCTTCAGGACCGTTCTGGTAGATTCTGTCATCCATTTCAGGTCTGTCGATTAACTCTGGACGGCCTGAGCGTGCGATTTCTCCAAAGATGTTGTCCTTCAATGGGAAGGAGGCAAACTTGAAACTTGTTGAAACACGTACCGGCTTGTGTGGCAAATCCGAAGGTAGCTTGTAAGGAGGAGGGAAGTCGCCGTCAAATGCCTTAACGGAAACCAGATCCTCAAAATCATCTACCATCAAAATAGCCGCACCGTCTGCGTTAATCTGATCCTTTATGGTCTTGTTGATATAGTCCAGAAAGTTGTTGTACCCCTGGTCTGAACCAAATGCGTCTGCCGCGTGAACCATAAAGTCCCTGTTGATATCCATAAGAGAAAGGTCGTCTTCCGACAGTTCTCCAGTTTTTTCTTCTGTTTTCTGCACAACCTCGGCGTTTTTTGCAGCCTTGTCGTTCATGTATTTAGGAACCAGGGTGTCAAACTTCTTTGGTTCGAAAGTTGACAGGATTATACAGAAAGGCATGACAACCAATGCTGAAATCATCATGGCCAAACTGAAAAAAGACATAGCATTTCCAGACTGGTTTCCTGAAAGCACCATAAACGCTGCTATCAAGCTGGACACCATAATCAGCAGGTCCGCAAAGAGTACTGTAAAACTAACCCTCGCCGTGCTCTTTTTTCGAGATACCAAAAGAAGCACAAAAAGCAATAACGCAACACCTGCGGTTACGAAAAGAGGAATGTAAGCAAATCTGTCATCAAATGTCAAAGCGGAACTCCCTTTACTTGTCCAATGCTGAATTTTAAATTAACCTTAGTTAAGTTTAGCACTGAAAACCCTTGTCGTCAAGTTTTTTTTCTCCCAAATCATTATCGGCAGAATTTAAAAAAAAATGACCTTGCAAAACAAGAAGTAATGGGCATCCCTAAAAATGTTATCTATAAAAATGTCCAAAAAACTGATATTCCTATCGAGTTGCGAGCCTTGGATTCGTGCCGATGGGGTCCATTCATTAAATTGCTCAAAGAATTTCGTTTTCAAAGTCGCCTCAGAAAATTGCAATTTTTAGAGACTCCATCCTTTTTTGAAAATTACTTTAGGTTTTGACCCTAGACATTTTTTGACAAATCTGATATTCTCTAGGGATAGAGGTGATAAGATGATTTTTCCACTTGAAGAATTGGTTAAGTACAAGAAGAGCATTTATGAAATCACTGTGGCATCAAGTCGCAGAGCCTTTCAGTTGGCAAAGGTTCAGGATCCACTTATTGAAGAGAATGACGATAAGGTTGTAAGTCTTGCGGCCAAACAGCTTTTCGAAAATGAGGTCAAATATCAGATTGAAGACCAGACCCAGAGGTAATAGGTTTTCTTCTATATAACACGTGGTGGACTTTGGGATTGCAGTTCTGAAGTCAACTTTGACCGTCGCCGTGCATCTCCATTTACGGAATGGGCTTTTTTTGTGGCTCGTTTTTATGGATTGTGTTTGGTGATGGAGTTTCGGGGAACAAGGTTTTACCGATATTCCCTGATCAGTCGGGAATTTTATATTTTATGAAGCAGAAAATACCTGTGGTGGTGATTTTTGCTCCTACAGCCTGTGGAAAGACTGCCTTGGCCAGAGAAATTTTTGGTATGGGCAGTCCTTTTAGTTTTAAAGGCAGGGGGGAAGTAATCAGCGCCGACAGTCAGGCAGTTTATAGATATCTTGATATTGGTACCGCAAAACCCAGTGCCCAGGAGATAAAAGATTTACCTCATCATCTGGTTGATGTGGTTGATCCCTCTGTTCAGTTCGGTGTCGGTGAATTCCTTGAGGCTGCGGATAAAATATGTCCAGAAATTTATGCAAGGGGAAAAATTCCTGTTGTTCTAGAGGG
>JAZUEV010000184.1:0-3342 GCA_045640345.1 Treponema sp. | reverse complement strand
ATACGAAAAATCCATGTTCAAGGATGACTTAATTGAAAGAACATATAACAAAAATATTACGACCACTTTCTTGACAATGGAATGGATTTTTATTGTCAGAGAAAAAAAGAGTCTTTTGTTTACATCCTTTTTTTGCTCCTGTGGAATACTTTTTATATTTGGATACCTGAGTCGCAGCAATCCAGAAGTTTTGTGTGACCTAAAAAACGTAAGGCTTCTTCTGCTTTTATCTTTTGTCACAGGTTCATTCTGCACAATCTGTGGTCCCTATCTGATGAACTGGTTTTATTTTTATGCAGATGATTTTTTGTGTAAAAATTGGTCAATCAAAAATATTGTCAAAGGAAAAATTGATTTTCTGAAAATAATTACTCTATGTCTTTTTATTATTTTCATTCCATTTATTATTCTTTTTAAATTGAATTTCCTGTTGATGTTTTATTTTTTTGTAATGAACATTTCCATATCAATTCTCATTTCTGTTTTAATTGGAATCACAGAAATTTCTAAAATCGATACAACAAAAAGCCCAAGGCTGCCAGTGGAAAAAGGGTCCATAATCTCAACATACATTCCCTGGATTTGTGAATTGATTCCTGTTTTTATATTTAAAATTTTATATGGAACAGTTCCAGTTTTTGGCATTGTGATTTTTTCGATTATTGTTTTTGGCATAATCCATCTGATCAATGAAAAAATAATTGAAAGATTTGTGTTGCTCATAAGTAAAAAAATTGGAGGATTTTGATGATTGAATTAAATGATGTTACAAAAAAAATATCCGAATCTTTTGAACTGAATGTGAGGAGTATCATTTTTCAGAACGAAAATAACTATAAAATTTTTGGGAAAAATGGCAGCGGAAAAACAGTTTTCCTGAAAACCATTTTGGGAATCATCTGTAAAGATTCTGGCACCATAAAAAAAGGAAAAAACACTGTCTCTGGATTTTTAGGCATTGAACGAATGGTTGATTTTCTGACACCAAAGGAGTATTTTTATATTGTCTGCAAATCATACAACATTCCCAAAAAGGAAGTCCTGGAACGATACAATTCAATCAACCGTTTTTTTAATCGAAAATATATGGATGAAAAAAAACAGATCTGCAACTACAGTGACGGCAACAAACAGTTGATAGGAATTATGGCCGCTTGTTTACCTTTTTGTGATTTTGTACTTCTTGATGAACCCTTCAACTATTTGGACAACGAAACATCAGCGGCACTTGTACAAATGATTAATGAATTGAGCAGTAATAAAAAAATGAGTTTCATCTATTCAGACAATTCTGATAGATTGAAAGTTGATAATTTAAAAACAGTTTTGATTGAAAACGGAAAAGTCTCCCAGCCATCATAAAATCAAAAAAAAAAGCATGCAGCAGATAATTCAACAAAACTGCTACACGCTAATTTTTTTGTCTGGCTATTCCGTTACGGTTATGGTGTAGGTAAAACTTTCCTGTGGATAATATTTCTCAGCAACGTCTTGACCATTGTCAGGAAATGCATTGATTTTTATTGTGTATTCACCTGCTGTGTCGTAGCGACAACGAACGGATGCCTCCATATCAAGCTTAGGTCCACTAGCATCACATCCTTTTTCTAGTTGCGTTTTAACACAAAGTATTTCTTTCGTCGAAAACTTATCCGATTTCTCACCACTTTCTATTGTAACATCTTCAGGTAAACCCTCAAAAGTAATACACCATGGATTTTCATACAAGTCAACCCTGGTATAAGCTGTAAAAACTATATCCTCATTTATTTTTATTTTTGAAGGAAATTGCCAGACTCCCAAATTATATGGCCAGGCACCACCTGGTGTACATCCACAGAGGCACAGAACAAAAAGTATAATCAATGGTAGAAACAATTTTTTCATAGCTCAACTCCGTTATTTTTGAAAATGGCTTTTATATCATTCTCCATATTCTTTGCTTTGTCAAGTTGCTTGAATTTATTGTACCAGTCGTTTACGGATTGTTTAATTTTTTTCATAAAAGAAATCTCCTTTTCTATTTGAACACCCACATCATACCACAGCGATTTTTTCAAACACAACGAAGCCATCCTTTTTGTGGGACAGCTCCGTTGGTGGTTTATTTATGTGCTTTCCTATAATTATTGTCAGGAAAAAATGTTCCAATGGCGAATCCAAAATCAAGATACGGCTTAAATCCATCGTTGGTCCAAGCAAGAATATTTCTCATATAAGGATACACAGTTACAAAGTCAAACACAACCAGATTAAATCCTATATCCCAAGCAGACTTCCATTTTACAAAAGACTCAGGACTGTCTTTGTACACAGGAACTTGATACATGGGATGAAGAAATAATGCAAATCCGTGTTGACTTGTGAATGTCTGTTCCTTTACATAAGGGTGAAAATAAATCCCGGCTCCCAAAGTCAAATTAATGGAAGTATAGTTCACATCATTGTTTGCTTCAAAATATGAGCCAAATCCAAAACTCCATGCAACGGACAAATTTTTATCAAAAGATACAATGTCGCCTCTTGATTCTACAAAAACATTAATCCCATTTTTCACATTCTCGTAATCTTTCCTTAATTGAAGATAAGGATTTTCACCTGTTACCATTCCCAATATACTTGGTAAATAAAATTTCAGGTCGAAATCCATTTTGGGATATTTATATGTTTCAGTTTTATCAGTAAATGTATTAGCATCGCCTGAATCATTGCCATCAAATTCGACACTAATGCCTACATTTGATTCAGTAAGTATCTGTTCTTGGTTCATATCTATCGTTCCTTGTGCATACATCCCCAAGTTGAACAAAAACACAACTACATATATCATTAAGATTTTTCTCTTCATTTTTCATCCAACAATTAAATCAGTTTCAGTGGTTTGTTATTAATCAAAAGAGTTACGCCATGAGGTAAGGCTGCAAGAATTTTTTCGACAATAAAATTATAACCTGCCTTTACAGCACTTACGACAGTTTTTCCAAAAGGTGCAAGATAGCACAGAAAAACAGTCACAGTAGTTTCTGCACATATTGCAATGATTTTCTTTCCATCTTCTGTATTTGCAATTTCTGTTGCAGTCCATCCATCATTATTACTTAAAGACGAAATAAAACTTCCTAAATCTGAGCAGTAACACCATTTTCCTAATTGAATAACCATTGAACTTGTTCCTGCCACAGCAGCTATATAACCAGCAATTCTTGTCCAAAATCCACCATAGGACGCTAAATAAAAACCTGCAACAGTAGCAGCACAAAAACCAGTATACCAACTTATAGTGCTCCATTCCATATCACTAGCATAGGCACCTCTATCAGCTTTATTTTGTTCAAGCATATA
>JAZUEV010000183.1:0-2113 GCA_045640345.1 Treponema sp. | reverse complement strand
GTAAGTTCTTTGATTTCTTTGATGGTAATCTGCCATCTCTTTAGCTTATGTCTACTGCCCAATGTGGATATAGTTTGTTCCTTTGCTTCTACGTCATTTTCAGCAGCAACCTCTATACAAAAAGACTGTTGTCCCTGTCTTGCATCATCAAAAGAACCTGATATGCGAAAGCCTTTCATTTTAGTCATCCCGTTGTGAACTATATTTACATCATAAAGTTTTTTGTGTTACTATGATATCTAATAACAATAAAAAAGCACTCGTAGTATTTATTCCAGGGGTAAAATTTCCATCCATTTCAGTTACAGGTACAAAATGCAGTCAAATGTGTGAACATTGCAAATCATTACATCTTAAAGGGATGACTTGTATATCTAATGGTGACGAGCTACTGAAATTAGCACATTCTATATCCAATAAAAAAGGGACAGGTTTTTTGCTTAGTGGGGGGTGTGACACAAACGGTTCTATACCAATCGAAAAATATGCAAGCTATTTGAAAAATATACCAAACGACTTGTTTGTAAATGTTCACACCGGATTTATAACATCACAGAAAGCGAAAAATTTGGCTAATTCAGGAGTGTCATGTTTTTCGGTTGATGTGCACCAAGATGAAAAAGAAATAAGATCAATTCTCCACCTTGATAGAGATCCGAATGATTATTCAAAACTTCTTGATATCCTAAAATCTACTGGTGTGAAAGTGGTTCCTCATCTAACAGTGGGATTCAGTTACGACGATTTTATTTTATCAGCTGATCTGGTGAAATCAAAAGGTTTGAAGGATGTCGTTCTTCTCTCTATGGTGCCCACAAAAGGTACAATCGTGGAAAAATCACCATCAGACAATACAATAATAGACGCCGTGAAAATTCTTCAGAAAAAAAAATTAAACGTTACTATTGGGTGCATGAGGGATCGTACTCTTCGTGAACTTGAAAAAAAATGTATTGAAATGGGAGTCAATAAAATTGCCAATCCTTCATTGGAAACAATTACATGGGCTAACAAAAAAGGATACAAAATCGAGAGAAGGAAAATGTGTTGTTGTTTTTAGAACAATGTTCCTTTAGTTGAAACATCGCCTATATCCGCCATCTTTCTTCCAATAAGAAATACAGCGGCATATTCAGGAACATTTACAGTCCCATCAAGTTTAAAGTGTTGACCCTTAATGGTAATTTCAGTATTTTTCTTCATCGTTATCATGACATCATCATCAGAATATTGTGACGGCACAGCAGAAACAAGGGGATCAAAATCTGTCAATTCATCTCTCGTAAGAGGCAGCACGCGAAATCCAGTTTTGCCATGAATAGACCCCGGAAGACGTATGAGTCTTTTAATATCAGCCGTGACAGGCTCATCAACCTTCCCTGATAATCGATGTGCAACATCTTCAGCCATTATTTTTACTAGAAATTCTTGTGTTTTTTTCCCTAAAGTAATCATTTTGTTATTTTTAAAAATAATTTTTTCTGATTTTATAAGATCCATTTTGTATTTTTCAATAGATTCTGTTTTTATTGTATCGGTTGAAGGGTAGAGTTTTATGATTTCATTGACATCTAACCCACAAATATCATCGACAACATCTTTTAGACCGTTTCTCATACGTAATTTCCATCCCCCGGAATCCTCTGAGGGGATAGTTCTATATTTTTCAACTTTTTTAGCATTAGAATAAGCCCGATCATTTTTTTTTGCATTCAAAGTGGCACATCTATCGAATGGAAATATCCAGTCGATGTCTAATCCACTAGATGTGATATAATTTACAATTTCTCTTCTTTCATGTGTCCCAAGACCGAGAACATCGTTCCTTTCGACGTGTACATGATAACCTCTTCCGCCCGAAAATTGTATGGTGACTTGACTATCATCAAATCCAAGATCACCGAAAAGAAAAGAATCAACGAGGTTTATAACTTCTTTTTTAATTTGTACCAACATTTCAGAATACGTCATGTTGTCCGCTCCATCAAGGTGGTCCGCGTCCAAATCAAATATCAAATCTGAACCTAGCCAAACTTTTTCCTCCATAGTCGGAGCATCAGGTCTTCTATAGTATGCTGTTGAATAATAGCTATGTGATGGAACGCGTGCAATC
>JAZUEV010000182.1:0-4121 GCA_045640345.1 Treponema sp. | reverse complement strand
GATTTTTTGGTCGAAAGTAACCTTTTTATTGTAAAGTTTTTTTAATGGTAGATGTCAAGGTTTTCTTGCACAAAAACCAGAACTTACGATTTAGGTTTATTTTGAAGGATTGGTGTCCAAAGAAGTCTTTTCTTTAAGATGCCCAGTATTTTCCCCGTGTCGGGTTTTGAGGAGTTATTGTCCATGAGCAGAAGGTGTAAAAGCTTCGTTGAATTTACATCAATAAGTTTAATTCTCTCTTCAATATTGGTTCAGCCTTTGTGGAGCGCGCCACAGAAGACCTCCAATGCTATCCCCAGCCAGGAAACAAGCACAACTGCGCAAAAGACAATCAACGACCAACCCTACTACCCATCTTTTTTTAACGAGACCATATCAAAAATATACGACGCGGCATCAAAAAAAGATTTCTCCAAGGCAGCCCAGGTTTTGCTAGATGTGGACGAAAACAATGTCCAGGCACTGGATTTCTGGAAGGACAGATTTTTTAATGAAAGCCATTCCCAGGACACATTCTCAAAAGTCTCCATTGTCACGGACAAGCTGAAAAAGAACATACAGTCATACATAAATCTTCAGTCATCACTGGCATCTTCCCTAAAGAGTTTTTCCGACAAGGCAAGGGGAACCAATATACAAGCCACCAGTGACCAGCTGGACAAGACAGTTGAACTTATAAAGCAGTTTTTGTCGCTGAGGGATTCCGTCATCCAGGAAAACGACAATCTTTTGCAGACCTTTGAATCACTGAAAAACATAAGAGAAGTCCAGGACGCAAGCTATCTTTCATTCGTGACAAAATTTATTGCGGGAACTGGTCGAACAGAAAACACAGGTCTCGTGGGCGCGATGAACATGCAGTGGCTGGAGATTGAACAACAGATCGTGGAAACTCTTTTCAAAAGCGTGGAATCACATTTCAACAATGCCGCATCCCTCCTTGACCAAAAGGATTTCCTTAAGCACGGTTACGACTTCAAAAAACTTTTGTCCTCCATAGATTCGGTTGATTCCATAAGTCCTTTGGTCGAAAAAATCATAGACCTGGGAAAAAATATGGGACTGGACGCAAAATCAAAGCTCTATCAAAAAGTTTTGAACTATGAAAAATCCTTCAAGGCCATGTCCAGTGTATCCCAGAAAACCAGAAGCATTGTCCCGTTCATGGAAGATATCTCCCAGAACATCCATCAGCTGGACGAATTCATTGACAAGAGCGTTGCCGACACGGCCCAAGACCTTAGGGATAGTCTGGACCAGGTCTCGCAGTTCTATCTTCAAAAGTCCTCCATATTTGTGGAACTTGGGGACAAATCCGAAATGCTCCTTCACGAACCATGGATAAACGAAACCATGAAGCTTCCAGAGGAATGTACAAAATGGGAAAAAATTTTGGACTCCTATGTCGAAAGCTGTGAATATATCTCCAAGACCTGCACAACAAAATCCAGTGAAACGACAGTTGCAGCGGGACAGCGACTTATATCCGCAGGAAAACAGATGCTTGTTGAGGACAAGGAAAAATACAACGCCCTTATGAGCCTTATCCCGGACACCACACAGGAGGATGCAAAACAGTATCCAACAAAAGTCTTGAAGAGCGTCAACACTTTCCGTCAAAGCATGGCATTGGATGTAAGCACATTGAAAAAAGGTTCAGACCTCTTGGGCACAGGAAGTCTTTCCCAGAAAAGCAATATCCAGTATATGCAGAAAAAAATCAAGGAGTCCATGGACAATATCCAGAAGCTCAGTTCCCAGACGGATTCTCTTGTCCAGCAAGCCCAGTCCCAGCAGAGGGAAGCTCTTCAGGCACAAAGCCAAGTGGACATCTACTTCAACAGGGCGAAATCGGCTTACAACAGTGGAGATTTTACCACCGCAAGGAACAACCTGGAAAAGGCCGCCAATATTTATGAATCCCTCATAGACAATCTTAGACGAGATGTCACGATTCAGGAAGAAACTTACGATAAAATCACCGCCCTAAAGCAGGATGTCGCCGAAAGACAACAGCCGCTCCTTATTAAGGAGATACGTGGATTCAAGAACAATGCGAAGGTTGCATATTACGCAGGAAATTTTGATGAGGCAAGCAACCAGATAACCCAGGCCGACGACACTATGAGAAGTTGGGCTAGATTCATGGACATGGAGATTGAAGAGGACGAGGAGCTTGAAAGACTCAAGATTCTTATAAACACAGCCCTGGCAATCAAAAGCGGCAAGGAGCTTAATCCCAACGACCCTCTTTATCCAGAGATGTCCCAGATTTTGTCCATTTCAAACCAGCTTTACCAGGGTGGACAGGATTTGATGAACAGCGGAAAAACTGACGAAGGTAAAAAGCTTTTGTCCAAGGCAAAGGACAAGCTGAACGAACTGAAGATTGTCTATCCAAGGAACCAGCAGGCAAACCTTCTTTCCATGAGGATCGACCAGATTATGGATTTGAAGCAGTTCAACGAAACATTCAAGACAAGAGTGGATGAACTGAAAAAAATTAACTACGACAACAGGGACCAGCTTGCCCAGGAGTCTTATTCAGATTTGCAGGACCTTTACCAGCTTTCTCCAAGCTATCCTGGACTTTCGGACTTCATATATCAGGTGGAAATAAGTCTTGGTCTGAAGCAGAAAGTTGTCGAGACCACATCAAGCAAGGGAGGCAACGACGATTCCCAGGTCTACGCAAGACAGGCACAAGCAGCCTTGGCATCCGCAGGTCGCGATACTATGGCATTGGAGAACGCAAGAAAACTTGCAAACCAGGCTTTGGCAATAAATCCAAGCAACGATTTGGCCATATCCGTTTTGGATGAGGTCGCATTGAGAACAGGATCACAGGCCGCGGTTGTTTTGTCTGCCGCCGACGAAGCAAAATATCAACAGGCCATCAAGTATCTGCAAAACGGAAACGTGATCGCCGCAAATTCCAGTCTGCAGGAACTTTTGCAAAAACCATCCAACAGGCGTTCGGCAAAGGTGCAGAAACTCCAGAGCCGAATCAAGGGTATGTTAAATTGAAAAGATTTGTTATCGCTTTATCAGCATTGCTAGCCATCTCCGTATCTCATATTTTCGCCCAAAAACTTTTCTGGGACAATCCGAAGGTCGTTACACCTGCGTCAATGGACTGTAGATTTCCAAACACGGTTTCAGGAAAAACAAAAAAGGCAAATATATCAGCCACATTCTGGGAAGAAATCGACAAGGAAAACAAACAGATATATCTCACAGTCAGCACCACCACCAACGGGACCAGCTGGAGCGAAGGAAAAAGATTTGCGGGTCCATTCAACTATTCAGGAACCATACCAGAGATTTTTTCGGCCGCCATAAACGACAACGGTAAAATGGTTGTTGCAGTATTGAGCGACATAAACCAGATATCGGTCTACACAAGCACCAACGGAGTGGACTTCAAAGAGCACAAGCTTCCTGAGCAGGAACTTCCATTGGTTGGTCCTAGAGTTTTTGTCACATCGGGAGGAAATTTTGTTGTATTCGCCACAAGGGGACAATCTGAATCGCTGTCCTTGGTATACGCAACATCAAGCAACGGAGACAACTGGAGCAATTTCAACAATTTCAACTTCAATTTCCCTGGCGCATCAAACCCACTTGTCCCATATCTTTCCAAAGGCAACGGAGGAGATATTTTGGTTTTCCAGGCACATTTCTCATCAGGAAACCACTACTCCTTCCAGGTATTCCAATCCATGTCCTATGACAACGGAAAATCCTGGTCATCACCGACCCTTGTCACAGGCTCACTTCCGTCCTATGAAAACTACAACAACCAGCGTCCTGTGGTCATAAGCCATAAGAACGATACATACATCGCATGGGAAAGGTCTCCCTACAACGGAGTGACATCAGCAGTATATGTGGGACTTTTGGGGTCTGACGGACGATTCAAGTCTGACCCTGAACAGATAAGCGTCACAAACGGTAGCATCCATCCTGAATTCGTCATCTACAACGAACGTCTCTACATGATTTGGACAGACACCCAGGGTTCGGGAAACAAAGTCTACATCAGCCAAAAACTTGACCTTTATTGGGACGACCCAAGCGTGCTTGCGGAAAACTCATCGGCATCCACATATCCAGTCACA
>JAZUEV010000181.1:0-5916 GCA_045640345.1 Treponema sp. | reverse complement strand
AGCATTGTTTTTTTACGAGACTACGAAAAATTTGTTTTTATTTAAACAAATCCGAATGAGTACCTGTTCTGGTTAATTCCAAAATCAGCAGGTCATCTATTTTTCTATAAATCAATAGCCAATCATTTTGGATATGACACTCACGATGACCAACCCAATTTCCTGTCAGTTCATGGTCTTTGTAGATTTCAGGGAGCTCGATTCCCTCTGCCAAAAGTTTTATAACCTCATCTATCAGCCGTAAATCATAGTTTCTTTTTTGAGCTCTTTTGTATTCTTTTTTAAATTTAGTAGACCAGTTTAACTTGTATTTATAACTCATTTTTTCAATTCCTCCAAAGCTGCATCAATATCTTCGTAAGGTTTGATTTTTCCTGCTCGGATTTTTTTAATTAATCTTTCCCCTTCCTTCATAGCACGAATTGTTTCTCTATTTGGAATCTCTTCTTCCTGACCGATAGAAAATGGAATGCGTCCAACCTGAAGAGTCTTTTTTACAAAAACATTCATAGCTGCTGATATTGAAAGTCCCACACCGTCACAAAATTTTGAAAAGTTCTCTTTGTCCACATCATTAAGTGTAATTGTTACATTAGCCATATTATTCTCCTTAAAAATAAAGCACCGTCAATGACGATTTTTGATTTACCTATCTATATAATACACATAAAGTCTGTGTAAATCAATGATAAAAGCGTGTTTTACACTGTTTTCTGTATTTAAATTTTTAACTCTACCCACTAGCATTTTTTTATATTTTACAATAGTCTTTCCTAGGTTATCGCTTATTACAAAATCCATATCCGATAACTTAAAATCCTTACGCTGAATCGAGAGTTGCATTTATAAGTTCAACAATCTCAGGGAGGTCCTATGTTTATTCCAAAAAATTATTCCAAAAAAAACTTTCTTTCAGATATTTTTATCGGTTTGATTATTGCATTGGTGTCTGTTCCAATCAGCATGGGATATTCACAGGTCGCTGGACTTCCAGTTGTAAATGGACTTTACGGCTCCCTTCTACCAATTGTCGTTTTTGGACTTCTTTCTAGTTCTCCAAGATTTGTTTTTGGTGTGGATGCCGCTCCTGCCGCTTTGGTTGGTGGAATGATAGCTTCATTGGGAATCGTTTCAGAAAGTCCAATGGCTCAACAAATTGTCCCAGTCATCAGTCTTTTGACAGCTTTATGGCTTTTGTTTTTTTATTTTATCAAGGCAGATAGAATCCTGAAATTTATTTCACAACCTGTCATGGGAGGATTTATCACCGGGATTGGTGTAACTATCATTTGTATGCAGATTCCAAAACTTTTTGGTGGATCATCCGGTACTGGAGAAATTATTGAACTGGTCGAACATATCATCAAACAAGCTCAAACAAATTTTCATCCATTGTCTTTGGGGATTGGAGCGGGAACTGTTGCAATAATTTTGGTCTGCAAAAAATTTGTTCCAAAAATTCCAATGCAGGCTATTTTGATGTTCGTGGGAGCAGGAGCGACTTATTTTTTTGGACTTGAAAAATTTGGTGTCAAAACTTTACCTCAAGTTACAAATGGACTTCCCCAATTCATCATACCGAATGTGCTTTTAATAAATGGACAAATAAAAGAAATAATAATTCCAAGCATAAGTATTGCAGTGGTGATTTTATCTGAAACACTTTTGGCCACAAACAATATTGCATTAAAACATAACGACAAAATCAACACAAGACGAGAAATTCTTGCCTACAGTCTTGGAAATGCAGTCGCCTCTGTTAGTGGATGTTGCCCCGTAAATGGTTCAGTCTCTCGAACAGGGATAGCAGGACAATTTGGTGTAAAATCTCAAACCATGTCCTTGGCAGCAGGATTTTTTATGCTTATGATTTTGCTTTTCGGAACTGGATTTATTCAATTTTTGCCAATACCTGTTTTGACTGGAATTGTTATTTCAGCATTGATAGGGACTTTTGAATTTTCTTTGGCACATAAATTGAGAGATTTGGACAAGACCGAATTTTTTATTTTCTATGCGGCATTTTTTTCAGTCCTTTTTCTTGGATCAATCTATGGAGTAATAATCGGAGTTCTGTTGTCTTCCTTGACTTTTATTATCCGACAGTCCAACCCATCTGTTGATTTTATGGGAATCGTTCCGGGAATGAAGGGCTACTATTCTCTCACATCCAAAGGTACAGCGGCAGTCCCGATAAAAGGAGTCATAATCTATAAATTTTCAGGACCTCTTTTTTATGCAAATATTTCGCAACTTACAAGCGACCTGGAAGAAACTATCAACAAAAATACAAATATAGTTGTAATTGATGCAAGCGGAATTGGAAGCATGGATGCCACAGCTGCTGAACGACTTTTGATGCTCTATGAAAAATTGTCCAAGCAGAATATCAGAATGTATATCACAGGTCATCCGTCAAATTTAAACGACCAGCTTAGAGCGTTTGGTGCAGGAAAGTTGATTCAGGAAGGAGTTGTGCGACAGAGGATTCAGTTTGCATTGGACGATGCTGGACTTGAACGACCATATCCTGCTGATGAAAGTTTTACAATCCACAAGAAGATTTATTCAACCCAGATTGCTGAATTTGAATGGGCATTCGGGAAGGACTCTGAAAAAATAATGAGAGAGCTCGCTGAAAAAATCGCCAACGAAATTCATTCAGATTATGATGATGCAACAAAGATTGATTTGAATTTGATTCGCCAAAAAGAAAAAGATTTTGCAAAAGCATATTGGTCGAGCATTGATGAGGATGAATTTTTGGATATGCTTGAAATGGAAATTCTTACAATGTTTGAACAAGGAAAAATCTCTGCCCAAAAAGAATCCGTCCTTGAAGCAAAAATTTCAGCCATGCATACATTGTTGGAGGAAAAACTTTTGGACAAAGGTACGGAGGCAATCAAAAAGGTCATCCACCATCGTCATATTCTGGATCTTAAATTCAAGGAGCGACATCCTGAAGCCTGGAAAAAGTTGGAACATGAACGAGAAAAACATATTCTTGAGCTGGCACAACACAATATTGAACTGGCCCGAACTTTGACCCAGATTATTGCGGACGAAGAAAAAAAGTCCAGCGATTAAATTTAATTGAACGAACTCAACCACATTTGCAAGTGTATTTTTCAAAATCAGAAAATGAAATCGGTTTTGAATAATAGTATCCTTGAATCAAAAGATTGACTTCATCTCTACAAAGGTCACGCAAAAAATCCAACTGTTCTCTGGTCTCCACACCTTCGGCCACAGCAGAAATGTCCAACCCCTTTGCTGCCATGAGGATACTTTTTAAAACAGTTTTATATTTTGGCTTGAGCATATTTTTAATCAGACTCATATCGATTTTCATAAAATCAACTGGAACTTCACTAAGGGCTGACAGATTTGAATATCCCGCTCCAAAATCATCAAGCTCGATATGGAATCCTTTTTGCTTAAAACTTTGAACCGCCAACGTCTTTTTTCGAGCATCCCCTGCATTAACAGATTCGGTCACTTCAAAATGAATCAAGTTGTGAGGAATTTTATATTGGTCGATTATTCTTTCAAACTGCTGCGGCAAATCAATCTGGTCAAAATCAATTTGTGAAACATTGACGGAAATTGGGACAACATTTTTTTTGCTGTCGATCATATTTCGCAAATCATTGCACACGGCTTCCACCACATATTTGTCCAGACGGAAAATAAATCCATTCTTTTCAAAAATCGGGATAAAATCAGCGGGACTAATAAATCCAAAATCAGGATGATTCCATCGGACCAAGGCTTCTGCACCTTTGATTGTTTCGTCATAGGCATCGTGTTTTGGTTGATAATAAATCTGAAACTGTTTTTTTACAATCCCTTCCCTTGCAACACTTTTTATCTGTTGTTCATGTACCAAAACTTTTTGCATATCAGCATTGAACATAGCGATATTCTGACCATACTTGTCCCTCAAACTATCAATCGGTAGTCTTGCATAATTGATTATCGTGGGAATGTCCAGGGTGGTATCAATGTTCATATATACGCCGCAATTCACTTTTATGTCAGGTATAATCGTCAAGTGTGGAAAAATCCTGCACATATTGTTGAACATAGTTTCGTGGAATTTAAAATCCTCATGTGGAAGCAAAAAAACAAACTGTTCATCATCGGTGCGACCAAGCAAAACATCTTTCGGAAAAGATTCCAACAAAGAGATGGCCATGGCTTTTACAAATTTTTCACAAATTTCCAGACCATATCTTTCGCACAAAAGTCTATAGGATTCAATTTCCATGCAAACCATGTCGTAATTGATGTTCGGATTTTTTTCCAACATATTTTTTGAATAAATCATAAAGGACTCTTTGTTGTAAACTCCAGTCAAAGTGTCCCGCTCGATTTTACGCAAAATTTCCGAAGTTTCTTGAAGTCGAACAATTTCAGATTTTTGATCAAGGATTGGTTGGATATTTGTATTTGTCACATAGATTCTAAAAAGTTTTCCATTTTCATCAAACTCTGGAGTATAGACGCAACGAAGGGTATACCAATTTTCATTGTGCTGAAACGGAAGATCATCAAACACTTCAGTTTTTTTGACCGACCTTAAATATTCCATGCTCATTCGTTCAATGATTTTTGTTTCATCGGTGTGGCGATATTTTCGAATGATTTTGCAGACTTCTTCAATTGTATATTCTTTTCCAACAGCCTCTGGATTTTTTTTATCATAAAAAACCAAAACTTTTTCAGTTTCCAAATCAATAGCCCAAACTGAATCTGAAAAAAACGCTACATTTTCGAGCAGAGATTGATTCAATTTTATAGTATCCAATTTGGTTGTTGTATTTTCCATTCTAAATAATTCACCCATTTTTCACTCCGATTTTAAACTCTAATTCAATTGTAAATCTACTTTTCAAGATTTGTCAAGACAACCTTTAAATCAAAAATCTGTCATTATTGTGGAAGTTGTAATTATTTTTTAACACCTGTAGACAATAAACAAAATAAGTCATAAGATTTTTTGCTATGGATAATTTATCAAAAGAAAAACGAAGTGAACTTATGTCAAAGATTCATGGGAGAGACACCGTTCCTGAAAAAGATATTCGCAAGGCACTCCATCATGCTGGATTTAGATATAGAACCTGCGACAAAAAATATCCAGGCACACCAGATATCGTTCTGCCCAAATATTACTCGGTGATTTTCATAAACGGTTGCTTTTGGCACGGACATGCTGAATGCAAGCTTTTTAGATTTCCAAAATCCAACCAAATGTTTTGGATACGAAAGATTTCAAGGAATTGTGAAAGGGATCAACAAACTATTAAGCAATACAGGGACAAATGTTGGCGTGTTTGTGTAGTTTGGGAATGTGCCATCCGTGGTGGAAAAATAAAAGAAAAAATCGACAAGACCATGCGCCAAATTATTATGTGGCTTGAAGAAACAAAAGAACCATTTTTGGAAATAAGGGGATAAGGGCATCGCTAAAATTGACATTTTTAGAGATAACCAAACAAAACCAACAGTCACATTTGTAAATTCTAAATGCAACTGTGTGGTCATAATAATTTTTTTGCTTGGATTATTTGTCTTTCTGAACTACAGTTGGCGGTATATCATTTATGGATTTTAAAATCTTTACAACTTTCTTTCCATAATCAGTTAGCGTGTATTCTGTTTGGACAGGAACATCAACAGTCAAACTTTTTTCAATTATTCCAGCCTTGTAAAGGGCAGCCAATGAATTTGTCAAAGAAACTGGATTCAAGCTGAGGGATTTTTTTATATCCGTAAAGCGCATTGCCTTGTTTTCAAGAATTTCCAACGCAATGGATGAAGCCCACTTCTTGCCAAAAACTTTTAATAAATCTTCTATTATCAAATAACTCATATAATTTCCAACCTTATTGTTAGTATACGATTTTT
>JAZUEV010000180.1:0-2005 GCA_045640345.1 Treponema sp. | reverse complement strand
CGTTCTCGTTCACCACCTGTCTTCCGTTGAACAGGAGTCCGTTGACAATGTCCGCGAAAACATCGTTGTAGGCCTCCAAAGTCTTTTCCGCAATATCTTTTTGCATTGTGCCTCCTATCTTATATATGTTCCGTAGAAGTTAAAAATATACCCAGAAATGCACGATATAACAAAAAATTATAAATAGTGATTACTGAAAAAATGTTTTCCAGTTCTTTTTTTCTATTTTTCCACATTGTATTTGCACTATAAATAAATTTTGCAACTGTATTTTGTTATGATACTTAAAATTGCGATATTTTCATGGTGCACTAAATAGACGACCTAAAGTTTTGACTTTTTTGACGGGACAAGAATGTGAGACTTTTGGTGGGCAGATTGAAATTTGACGCTTGATCTTGTAATTTACAGTTGGATTTTTGTTTTAGAGATTTCTCTTCGTTGCTGTTGCTTTGGTCGAAATGACGATGGGCGGCCCCCTACGAGTGTCGTCGCTATGATTAATCGGACACTATGCTATCACCGTCCCACCCGCAAGGACCGACATTGCTATGATAATCGGACACTATGCTATCGTCAACCAATCAAAATGACCCGACATCGCTATGATTAATCGGACATATGCTATTGATCTCCGCTCCAAATCAAGTGTCGTCGTTATTTTAATCGGTCTTCCGCTATCACCGACCATTTTTGTAAAATCGTATGGTTGGCCATTGGATTATATGGTTGAAAACAGGACAAAAAAAGGACACCGATTAAAAACCGATGTCCTTTGTGGTTAAGAGCTTACACTCTCATGCATCAAAATTACAGGTTAACTGTGAACTGTACTGGGATAGAGAAGTTGAACTTGTATGAATCGTCAAACTTCAAAGGTACATCCAAGTAAACATTGATTCCACATTCTGCAACAGATGTATCGATACCAATCTGAACGTCCATAGACTTGTTCATAATTTCATATCCATCAATCTGAACATAAGGAGTTACAGCACCCATTGCATACTGGCAGCGGAGTTCAAATCCGTACTTGAATGCATCGCGGTACTGGATGAGGTTTGTCAACTGAACAAGAAGGCTGTCCATAGCGAACTGTCCACCAATCTGTGAGTCAACACCCTGGAATGCAAGCTTATCACCATCTTTCTTGAATGAAATGAATGCATCACCGTAGAATCCTGTCTGACCGTATGGCATCTTTGCATAAGCAAGACCCAATGCCAATGGTGATGTAGCCCAATTGCTATATCCGTGAGCACCGATTGTTCCGTCCTTTGTTGCAACAAACTGGAAGTCTCCGATTCCTTCAACACCATACTTTACTGACAACCAAGTTCCACCAATTACATCAAGACCTGTTTTGCTTGTGTCAATCCAAGAAAGACCAGCACCTGGTTCCATTGCCAAAGAAACTGCCAAAGAACCAATAGAATAGTCTACCTGATATCCGTATGCATAGTTCTGAGCTGTCTGTGCCCACCAACCGAAGTTAGGGTTAGCAATAGACTGTCCACCAACATTACCAACTGTGAACTTCAATCCATCCAGTGGAGAGAACCAAAGTTTAACTGAATCAACAACACTTACACCACCTGGCAACATTCCAGCAAGATTATATTTTGTTGTCCAGTCGCTTGTGTCTGTCAATTCAAGCTCACCCCAGTTAGAAGATGTTCCACCAACATTCCATGACCAGATTTCTGCTCCAGCCTTATCATTTGCAACGCTCAACTTCCAAAGGTAGTCTGAGTCTCCAGATGGATCATAAGCATTTGCCTTGAACATTTCGAAGTTAGATCCGTCGTATCCCATAACATTTCCACCAATCTGAACCATTGATGAAACTTCAACAGCCATTGCTGATGCAACCATGGTGGCTGCCATTGTACATAATAATGTATATTTCCTTATAATACAAATAAATAACTAAAAATCGTCATCAAAAAATAACTTAATCACTAAAAAATTGCATTTAATCGCAAAAATTCACAAATAAAATGCC
>JAZUEV010000179.1:0-2505 GCA_045640345.1 Treponema sp. | reverse complement strand
AAGGTTTTAACATTATAGAACAAGCAGTTACCTATTCAAATTCTTTTTCATGGGCTTTGAAGAAATTTCTATATTCCTGAACGTTTTTCAATTGTGTCCATTTTTTTATATCCACGGGGCACTCATCCAGATCATAAATCTTTGTTCTCTTCATGGACAACAAAAAAGGGGAGTGGGTTGCCATAATGAACTGACAGTCACAGGCCCATGCACTATCTTCTATGAATTGCGCCAACTGGATTTGTTTTTCCGGTGACAAACTGTTTTCAGGTTCATCCAGAAGATAAAGAGCATTGCTTTCAATCTTTTCCTGGAAATAGAGGAGCGCGCTTTCTCCATTGGAATGTTCCCGAATATTGCCCATAAGATTCTGCCTAACAAATTTGGATTTAGACTTTTTTAGGATGGACATGTTCCGCTCAAATTTTGCCACACTGTTTTCGTCCTCAAAATCAACAGAACTTACTGACTTTCTCCCTTCCACATATTTTATCTGATTATATTCTTCAAAAAGTTTCTTCCGATTGAAATTTACTTCCTGATTTACAGCCCTAAGGTTTAGCATGTAGTTAAAAACATCGTCACTGGCAATCATTCTACTGTTTTTTGGAATTTCATTTTCCAATTCATAATGGCAAAGGTTTAAATACGGTTCAAGGAATGGAGCCTTGTTGTAAAGCGCTTCACGACCAAGACCTATTTTTTCTGAAATGATATTCAATGCAGTGGTCTTTCCGCTTCCGTTTCCCCCATAGAGAATTGTAATGGGTGCATCAAAATTAAGATAAGTGAATTCCTTCTCGGGAAAAATCTGAAAAGGATAAACCGAATTATAGCAAGTCATTTTTGATTCGTGTGAATACCGAAAAAAATTAATCTCGTCCAACTCACGTGCGAAAGTGAAGCTTTTTAAATAATTCATAGTCCCTCCAATTTATTTGCAAAATTTCCTCATAATACTCATAATAATTGACATTTCCGATTACGGCTAGAGCTTTAGTTCATAATTTTCAGAATAGAAATCTCCATTGTTGAAGCGGTCGTATTCAATTGGAGCTTCCATGCTGTTTCTAAGGTATTCCAAATCACGGCTTATGGTTGCAATGCTAAGTTTATCGTCTAACCCAAGTTCATCGCGACAGGCTTGCCTTAAGTTTTCTGTGTTTGGATAGCACCCGGAACTGATTTTTTTGTGGATGATTTTGAATTGTTCCAACATCAGGTGGGTAATTCTTTTTTGTTTTGGCGATATTTTCACGTCGGAACATTCGATAAGATTTTTTGTTGTGCTAAAATTTTTGCAATCAAAAAACGCGTCCTCTGCAATTTCTAGGTTTGCTGATTTTCCTTCATATTTAACGCTGCGCAAATTATCACATGAAAAGAATGCGTCGTGTTTTATGCGTTTTACAGATTCGGGGATTGTAATGGTCTCCACTTTTTCAGCCGAAAAAAGCTCGTCATCATATAACCCATAAGACCCTTCATCAAATGTGTTTGAACCTATCACCTTGATTCCATCCGGGACTCGGACATCCTTTTCCGATTTGTCTGTTCTGTATAGGGTTGTTATGGTCTTTGTGTTCACCATAAATCCTTCAATGATTTTGTAAACAGGATTCGCCAAAAGGATTTCGCTGGTATGTCGCTCAAAGTCATCAATATCTTCCAGGTAGATATCAAAAGTGTCTTCGTCTATGTTCTGAATGTTATCGCCCACGACAATCTTTTTTAGGTTTGCAGGTCTTTTAAATGAAAGCACTGTTTCAATTCTTGGTGGGATAGTTATTTCTTCAATTAAATCGCACCCCAGCCAACAACTGAAATCAATATCCTCGACTTCCTCATTGAACACAATTTCTTTAAGATTTTTACAATAGGCAAAGGCTTCTTCCTCCACCTTCAGGACTGTATGGGAAAGAATGATTTTTTCGATGGTTTCATTTGATTCAAAGTCGCTGGCAAAGGCATACTTCCTGATTGTTGTCACCCCCTCCGGAATTGTAACAATCGCATCGTTCCCTGTGTAACGGCAAAGAACATTCTCTTCGTTGTCCTCGTCATACTTAATCAAAAAATCTGAATCTGACATTAGCGTTTACCTCGTAAAAAGGGAGATCTTTCTCCAGTTTGAATGAAACCCCTAAAGATTAGGGCATCTCCAAAGATTGTATTTTTAGTGATGCCAAGAAGTACTCACCAGGGGTTGTTATCCCTTGCGCCGTATTGGTCCAGTTCCATTTTTACCTGATTTTCTTTTCCACCCAAAATTTCTCGCAGGTTGCACTTTAAATATATAATGCCGCTCTATCATTTGATGATAGAATAAAGATTTTTCAATGTCCGCATTTTAAAAGTGATCCGTCATCCTCGTCCATACTTGATTTTGGTAAAAAAGATAAAAAAAATTGCTGTCATTCGTAAGCGATTTTGTCCATAACAGCCCTAAAAAAATAGGGACTTTTTTCTGAATAAATTTTCGTTTGTTATGCGCCAGATGCTGTC
>JAZUEV010000178.1:0-2164 GCA_045640345.1 Treponema sp. | reverse complement strand
CATTGGCGCCGCTGAGCATCATCTTTGAAAGCATGCATCGGACCTTTTCTCCTCCGCTCAATACTTTCACAGGCTTCAAACTTTCGTCGCCGCTAAAAAGCATTCGTCCCAAAAATCCACGGACATAGGCATCGTCCTGTTCCTTTGAGTACTGCTTGAGCCAGTCGGTGATGTTCAGTTCATTGCTAAAATACTTGCTGTTGTCGCGCCCCATGTAGGTATGCTTTGTGGTCTGTCCCCAGTTTACGATTGCGTCAGGACATTTTTCGTCCCCAGCCACAATGTCAAAGAAGGATGTGATTGAGTTGTGCTCCATACCAACGAAGGCAACCTTTTCCCCTGGATGGATTGTGATTCCAAAGTCCTTCAGAAGCACGTTGCCCTCAGAGTCCTTTGAATTAAGGTGCTCGGCAGTAAGAACAAAGTTTCCAATCTCTCGTTCAGGCTGGAAAAACACATAAGGGAATTTTCTGCTGGTGACCGGAAGCTCCTCAAGCTCAAGCTTTTCAAGAACCTTCTTTCGGCTGGATGCCTGTCCCGCCTTTGAAACGTTGGACGCAAATCGCTGGATGAATGTCTTGAGTTCAGCCATCTTGTCCTCGCGCTTTTTCTGCTGGTCCTTTGCCTGTTTCTGCATGATCTGGCTCATCTGGTACCAGAAGTCGTAGTTTCCTGTGAACTGAGTGATTTTTCCATAGTCAATGTCGCAGATGTATGTACAGATGGCGTTAAGGAAGTGTCGGTCGTGGCTGACAACGATGACACAGTTTTCAAAGTCGATCAAGAAAGATTCAAGCCATGCGATGCTTTCCAGGTCCAAACCGTTGGTAGGTTCGTCCAAAAGAAGGATGTCAGGATTACCGAAGATTGCCTGAGCCAAAAGCACACGGACCTTCTGTCCTTCATCCAAGTCGCTCATCATCCTGTCGTGGAATTCTTCTTCCAATCCCAATCCAGAAAGCATCTGCTCGATCTGGTTCTCGGCTTCATATCCACCAAGCTCACCAAATTCAGCCTGCATCTCTGCCGCTTTCATTCCATCTTCGTCGGAAAAATCTTCCTTTGTGTAGATGGCATCGATATCCTTCTCCAGCTGATAGAGCTTTGGATATCCCATCTTGACAGTCTCTTTCACTGAATATTCGTCAAACTTGAAGTGGTCCTGACTCAAGACAGCCATTCGCTCGCCAGGGGTCATGGAAATCTGACCGGAGTCGTAATCCTGTTCGCCAGACAAAATCTTCAGGAATGTTGATTTTCCCGCGCCGTTGGCACCGATGATTCCATAACAGTTGCCTTTCATAAATTTAAGATTCACATCCTTGAACAAAGGCTTTTCACTAAATTTTAATGTCAAATCTGATACTGATAACACTTTTTCACCTCATCAATTCATTTTTCCGCTTAAAAATTCTTGTGGCTTATATTTAATCATTTGGACAGCTCTAAAAAATATCCTTCCTTAGGTGTCCCATTATTTGTTCTTAGAGAACAGCCCCTTGATTCTTGAGAAGAGTCCCTTCTTTTTTGAAGACTCCTTTTTCTGCTGAACCTGGTTGCGCTTTTCTCCAGACGGTCTTTTTCCTTGGGTCTGGTTTTTGTTGACATATTCACCGTGGCCAGACTGCTTTTTATTTTTCTTTTTTCCGGACGCGGATTTTGCACTGCCATTTCCATCCACGGAAGGAACTCCAGGAGCTGAAGCGAACTTCTTTCTATAAAGATTCATGCGCTCTTCAGTAGACATTGTAAGGAGATTTTCTTCTTCCTCGGCACTGAACACACGTCTGTCCCTTTTGTATTCCTTGGAAGCATTTTCATTTCTTGAAGAATAGCGTCCAGAACCTCTGTTACCGTTTTTCTTTCCGCTCCTTCTTCCTTTTCCACCATTCCTTGACTCGAATTCGGCCTGCTTTCTTCGACCATATTCGCCTTTGTCGTTGTATTCCTCATGGTAGCTGTCCAACTTGATATAGACATTGGCAGACTTATCTTCCGCCATCATGCTTTCATCGGCCACCTGAGATGGAATAGATTTTCCAACATAACGCTCGATAGGAGGAAGACTGTACACATCCTGCTCAGAACAGAACGTATATGCCTTGCCTGATTTACCTGCACGAGCCGTACGACCAATCCTGTGGACATAATTTTCAGCTTCATT
>JAZUEV010000177.1:0-2514 GCA_045640345.1 Treponema sp. | reverse complement strand
CTTCGCAAATGAGGTTATTACACACCTTCGTCACATGTACAAGCACCGTTTCTCACTCAAGAGTGATGTGATTTCCAAGCGCTACAATCTGGACAAGGAGTCTTTGATCCGCCAGATCAACTTGGAAAACGACTTGAAGACCAGCGATTTATGTATTCGTGGAATGGTTGACAAATACCGAGCTCCACAGTTCAAGGTGGACACACGGTTTACATTTTTTGCCAACGGTGAATTCAAGTGCGAACTCAATGAATGTATCCGAGGAAAAGATGTCTATATCTTCCAGGATGTTGAAAATCATGAAGAGATTCCTCTTAACGATGGAAAAAACAAGCTTTCATTGAGCGTCAACGACCATGTTATGTGTCTTTTGGTCGCCATCGATGCAGTTAGACAGGCTGGTGCTCGTGAAATTACTTTGGTCTTGCCTGCCTATCCATATAGCCGTCAGCACAAGAGAAAGGGACGCGAAGGTTTGACAGCCGCTTTGTTGGGACATATCTACGAAAGCATGGAAGTCAAGCGGATTATTACTTTGGATTTACATTCCCGTGAAATTGTTAACGCATTTGCCCATACCCATTGTGAAAATCTCCACGCATCTTATCAGATTATCCGTGAATTGGCTCGTGTTGTAGATTTGACCAAGGAAGATTTGGTCGTTGTAAGTCCAGACACAGGTGCCATCGATAGAAATAAATTCTACGCCACTGGTTTGAAGAAACCTCTTGCCATGATCTACAAGGAAAGAGATTATTCTGTGGTTACCCAGGACGCAAAAAATACAAACATCAAGAGCATCAAGTTGCTTGGAGATGTAAAGGGAAAGGTCGCATTCCTTGCTGATGATATGCTTGGAACCGGTGGAACATTGCTCAAGGCCATGGGATTCCTCCACGACCAAGGTGCAACAAAGGTTATTGCGGCGATTTCTCTTCCATTCTTTACTGGAAATGCCATACAGTTGTTCGACGAGGCATACAAGCAGGGATTGTTCTACCGCATCATCGGAACAAACGCTGTATATCACGAAGAACTTTTGAACAAGGAATGGTACATCAGCACAAATGTCAGTGGATTGTTTGCAAATGTAATCACCAGATTGCATCATTGCCAGTCCCTTTCTGATTTGCTGGACAACCGTTCAATTATCGACAAAATGATCAAGGCAAGTCGTCCATCTGAAACAAAGGATGAACAGGTTGCAGATCCAGTTGACCCAACAGGAAAGTCCGTCAACAATTGCGACCCAATCGCATAAAACGGATTTTCTAAAACCGTCATCACGCTGAAGGTTGTGCTTTATTCAGCGTTTTGATGGATTTTTGGACTTTGACTCTCGAAACAATTTTCGGGGGTCTATTTTTTGAGGTGAAAGATGAATAATGTTTTTTGTGCAGATATTGGAACCACATCGCTAAAGACTGCTGTTATTGACAGGGATGGAAAAGTCCTTGCCTATAGCAGAAAAAATTTTCCCAAGACCGATGAACATAAGGAAGCTTTGGTCTGGCTTGAAACCTTGAAGTCCGCTATGGATCAGATTTTTTCCGACAATCCTCAGTTGGAAATCCAGGGACTTTGTATCAGCGGAAATGGTCCCACCGTGGTTTCTCAGGAAGGGGATACTCTTTTGTGGAATGCTCAATTGCCTCAGGACGGAGTCAGGAGTTTTTTGGGAGAGTCGCTTTTTATTCCTCGACTTTATGGATTTTCAAAACTTTTTCCAAATTCAATGTCCACGGGAACGATTTTTTCAGGACCTGAGTATTTGATTTATCGTCTCACAGGAAAGTCCCTGACCATTTTGCCGGAAGAGCGATATCTAAGTGCCTATTGGACAAAGGAAGAGCTTGACAAGGCTGATCTTGGGGATTTGTTTGACCGTCTTCCAACTTTTGTTTCTCCTTCAACTTGCGCAGGAAAATTGACCGAGGATGTGGAAAAGATTTTGAATCACAAGGAAAACGGTGTGAATCAGAATTTGGATGTTTATTGCGGGGCTCCTGATTTTGTGTCGGCTTTGGTTGGGACTGCGACCATTGTTCCTGGTAGACTTTGCGATAGGTCTGGATCCAGCGAAGGACTCAATCTTTGTACGGCTGAAAAAATCAATGCACCGGGAATCAGGACTTTACCATCTGTTGTTCCTGGACTTTGGAATGCAAGCATACTTTTGCCTGACACAGGAATCCGTTTTGCCCAATACAAAAAGCGTCTTGAAGAATACATGGGTCGCCAGATGACTTATGACGAGGTTGTCCACGAAACTATTACCAATGATGGACTTGAAGCGATTCTTGACCAGGGTAAATATATGATGCTCCAGACTGCTATGCAGATTCGAGATGGTCTTAATGTTTTGAGGACTGCTGTTTCTGATACGACAACGGTTTTCCCTGACCAATTCACGATAACAGGTGGACAGGCAGGAAATCAGGAATGGATAAAAATGAAATGCGATGTGACGGGAATGAAAGCCCAGATTCCAGAATGTCACGATGCAGAATTGAT
>JAZUEV010000176.1:0-2388 GCA_045640345.1 Treponema sp. | reverse complement strand
AACAACGATAAAAATTTTTCAGGATGAAACATTTGATTGGTATCGATGTTTTTTCTTGAAGGTTAAAAGGGAGTTTAAAATTATATTTCGAGACTTCCTATGGATTATGAAACAGTTACTTAAGTAAGGAGGATTTTAATGAAAAAATCAAGCAAGTTTCTGATGGGTGCTTTGATGTTGTCCTTGGCTTGCGTTTCTTTCTCATGTGCAAAGGAAACAACAAAGTCCGATGGATACACATTGGTCTGGCAGGATGAATTCGATGGAAAGACGTTGAACACAAATGATTGGAATTATGAATTCCATGAACCTGGTTGGGTTAACAATGAACTCCAGTCTTACGGGGACTCAAAGAAGAACACTTATGTCAAAGGTGGAAATCTTGTTATCCAGCCACTGAAGAATGGAAAGTCATATACATCTGGTCGTATCAATACCCAGAACAAACACACAATCACTTATGGAAAGGTTGAAGTAAGAGCAAAGGTCCCAGCAGGAAAGGGATTCCTCCCAGCAATCTGGATGATGCCTAACGATGAAAATCTTTACGGACAGTGGCCAAAGTGTGGTGAAATCGACATCATGGAAGTTTTGGGCGACAACACAAAAAAATTGTACAGCACATTGCACTTCGGTGAACCACATACAGAAGGTCAGGGAACTTACACTTTGACAAAGGGTGATTTTTCAAAAGAGTTCCACGTTTACGGAATGGAATGGGAGCCTGGCGAAATCAGATTCTATATTGATGGAGAATTGTATCACAAGGAAAATGATTGGTTCACAAAGAGACCTGGTTTTGGCGAAGTCACATATCCAGCTCCTTATGACCAGCCGTTCTATTTGATTTTGAATGTTGCTGTTGGTGGAAACTGGCCTGGAAATCCTGATGCATCTACAAAGTTCGACAAAAATGCTGCTATGTATGTTGACTATGTAAGACTTTATCAGAAAGATTCCTACGACGAAAATGTTTCAAAACCAGAAAAGGCATTGAAGTTCAGAAAAGCAGATTCCACTGGCAACTTGGTTTACAATGGAGATTTTGCAAAGACTGATGATTTGGGTGCAGACAAGAACTGGGAATTTATGACAGCGGGGGCGGGAAAAGCAACTTGCTCAATCCACGACAACGCTATCCATATTGATACAGAAAAAGCTGGTGAACTTGATTACAGCGTTCAGTTGGTTCAGCCAAAGCTTCCAATGTACAAGGGTGGAAAATATAAGTTGAGTTTTGACATCAGTGCAGATAAAGACAGAACTGCAATTGTTACAATTTCTGCTCCAAGTGCTGGATGGATTCGCTACTTGAATGACACAAAAATCAACATCGGTCCAAAGAAGCAGACTTTCACATACGAAATTGAAATGAAGGATGAGGATGATCCAAACGGTCGTCTTGAGTTCAACTTGGGAAATCAGAAGTCAACAGAAAGTGTCCACATTTCAAATATCCGTTTTGAACAGACAGGTTCAGTTGATCTTTCAGACGCAAGTGTTTGTGAACCAGATGGAAACTATGTATTCAACGGAAAGTTCCAGGAAGGAAAAAACAGAATGGACTATTGGACAGTTGAATCAAAGGCTGCAAAGTTCTCTGTCACAAACGAAAAGAATGTCCGTATGTTGAAGTGTGAATCAAATGGCGCAAACAATTTGGAAGACGCAAAGTTGATTCAGAAGAATGTTAAGATTGTTCCATCAAAGGAATACAAACTCAGCTTTGTTTCTTATGCCGATGCTGAAAAAAATATCCGTGTGGATTTGGGTGGACAGAGTTTTGATGTAAAGCTTGGAACATCACCAAAGACATACAACTTTGTTTTTGAAACTGCAAAGAGCATTTCCAACAAGAATTTGGTTTTCAACTTGGGCAACGGAGCAACAACTTATGTAGATGATGTTCGTCTCCAGGAAAACTCATTGATTCTTAACGGTGATTTCTCTAGTGGAATGACTGGATATGAAATCTATGCATACACTGCATCCGATGTTTCTTATGTGGTCGATACATTGAACGAAAAGTCAGCTCTGTGCATTGATATTGAAAACACTGGTGATTTGGATTGGAAGATTCAGTTGAAGCAGAATGATGTTATCCTTGAAAAGGGTGGAAAGTATAAGATTTCATTCGACGCAAAGAGTACCATGAAGAGAAAAATTATGTACGCCCTTCAGCGTGATGGTTCAAGCGATAACAACTGGGATCCATATTCAGGAACGCGCCACATCGATTTGACAACAGAGTTCCAGACTTTCTCAGCCACATTCGATATGGAAAAGGATACTGATATCCACACAATCCTCAGCATCTCAATGGGTGCTGTTGATGGAAAACAGATTAAGACAAAACACACTGTCGTAATCGACAACATTGTTTTGGAA
>JAZUEV010000175.1:0-1602 GCA_045640345.1 Treponema sp. | reverse complement strand
AGTTCAATGCTTTCAAGCTTTTTTCCAGGAGGCTGGGCATAGATGTCGATACCTGATGTCAAAACGTTTGTAGGATCCACCAACCTAAGTTCCGCTCGACCGCCGTTGCTGAACATTCTCCTGAACATGTTGTGGAAATTCTTGCGGATCTTGTTGTATGTGCTGAGGAACATTTCAGTTGATTTCGTCCTGATTTCCTCGCTGACCCTCACCAGATTTTCCAAAGTCTTTTTGGTGTCAGCATAACTGACCTGCTGTCTTTCGTATCTGTCCTTTTCTTCCGCAAAAAGTTCCACCGCCATAAGGTTGACCTGCCCAAGGTCCGTGATTTTTTGCTTCGTGGCGGAAAGTTTTTCCCTGAGAACCGGGGACGTGGCTGTTATGGTGTACATCCTTTCCTCAAATTCCATCAGGTCGCGGGAATAGTTGTCCTGGAAATTCTGCTTTATGTTCTTGATTTCCGTGTCGTTCTGTATGAGTGAAACAGAGTAATGCTCAATCTGGGTCTGAAATTTATTTTTTTCGTCCTGCTTTTTCTTCAACGCGTTCTGTTTTCCGCTTACACGACTGTTGCAGTCCGAGATCTGCTGGTCCAGGTCTTTGAGGTCGTTTGTAAGTTTTTCACCTTGATGCTGGAGTTCGGAAATCTGCTGGTCAATCTCTTCCAACTGCTCATCGATTTCATCCTTCCTTTTGTTTTCCTGGTAAAGCTCATCCTCGGCTTCCTTCAGACTGTTCTGTTCCGACGTGAGTGTCTTTTTCAGAGTGAAAATCTGTTGGTCGCAGGCGTGGATCTGTTGAATCATTTCCGCCCTGTTGATTTGCAGCTTGTTGAGTGTATCCTTGTATTCGTTGATCTTCTTTGTGAGACTTTCGTTCAGCTTGGAAAGCCCCTTGTTTTCGTCCCCAATCTGGTCAACCTGGTCCAAATTGTTGTTGATGGATTCATCGATGTTGCGCTTCTTGGTGATGATACCCTCTGGCGACAAAAATTCATCAATAAACTGGGGAGTGGTCTTGGTGTAGCTTTCGATGCAGGTCTTGAGCTGGTCGAACATGGACAAGAGGTCCGTGAATGCCTGAACCGCGTCCTTGCTGAACTGGGAAGCTTCCTTTTCCGAATGGGATGCAAGACTTGAAAAATCCTTGAAAATATTTGCGCGACCGCTTGAAAAAATCTTTATCTTTTCCAGCTGGATTTCCAATTCTTCCTTTGCCTTTCTGTTGTTGGCGGATGAATAACCGGCGTCCTTGAGTTTTGCGTCCAGTTCCGTAACAATGTCCTCGGTGATGGCGGCCAAGTCTTTTTGTAGCTGGGTCCTTTTTGCATCCAGGTCATGGATCTTTCCCATGTTGGTGTTTATCTGTCTCTGGTTTTCGTCAATCTGTTCGGCGCTCTGGTTGATGTTTTCGGAAAAGTTTTCTATATTCCTGTTGATATCTTCCAGCTGCTTGTTTTTTTCATGCAACTCTGCGTTGAGGCTGTCAATATCTTCGTTGTATTCGTCCAATCTTTCCTGGATGTTCTTGATTCTGTTTTCCAGTTGACCGATTTTTTCACGGAGAGACCCCTGCTGCTGCCTCAACTGGTTAGCCATGTCC
>JAZUEV010000174.1:0-3184 GCA_045640345.1 Treponema sp. | reverse complement strand
TGGCTACGATCCGACTTAGATGCTCTTTTATAAAATAAATCTTTTTGATAAAAATGGAAAATCTATTTCCGTTGAAAATCCTTTTTATGTTTATCCATCTCTTGCCATTCAACTTTATAAACAGGATGTAATTTTTTCAAGCTATGAATATAAACATCAAATGCAGACTGTGGTTCTTACAAAAGATATGTTTGCCTCAAAATTTGATTTCAATTCCGTCGTTTCTCTTTCAATAGAATTTGATGGCAGCTCGGATGGAAAAATTATTTTTGACGATTTGGCTTTTCGCTAGAGATGTCCATTTCTTTTATTGTGAAAAAAAAATTTTTTTGATATAGTAATGAGGGAGTCTCTAAAAATTGAAATTTATAGAGATGCTCTTGATGTGTCTAAAAAATCGTAATTTTTAAGAATTTTTTTATAGAGATTTTCGATTTGATTTTGCGACGATTAATTTAAATTTGCAAAGACACATTTTTGCGAACTAAAAGATTGGAGAAAAATATGGCGTGGAAAATTGAACAGACAAGTGGAGCAGCTTTTTTGGCTTATGCGGAAATGAAAGATTTGATGCTTTCTGAATTTTCAAAACGCTTTGGAGAAAATCTGGATGTTCAGCATTATGGAGATTTGGTTTATGCTCCAAACTATGAATTAAAAAATCTGCATCCTGAAATTTTTATCGACGGAGAAAACAAAAAAGAGATTCGCTTTGTCGCTGACAATATTCCTTATTGGTGTAGGTCCGCAATGGTTGAACCTTTCATAATTCATTTTGATTCAATCGGTGATGCGGCGCAGGCATTAAAATCAATTCAAAGGTCCTGGGCTCCTTATAATTTTACATTGTTCAGAAGAGCGTCGTTGATTCAGGAAAAACTTCCTTATGTAAATCTCAAGGACAGAAATTTTCCATTCGATATTCCCTTATCACCTGTTGGTCTTTATACACTTTTGGACGACCACACGATTTTGGCATCGGCAAAAACTTCATCATGTCTTCCTGCTGGAAAAATCACTTGGATAGAAGACCACGAAAATCCTCCAAGCAGAGCGTATTTGAAAATTCAAGAAAGCTTGGTTTTGGCTAAACATTTTTTTGGAGTTGAACTTCCAACCAAAGGAAGCAGATGTTTTGAAGCGGGGGCTTGTCCTGGTGGATGGACTTGGGTTTTGGCAAATCTTGGAGCAACAGTTTTTGCGGTTGACAGATCAGAACTTGTCCCTTCATTGATGAAAAATCCTTTGATAACTTTTGCTGCCCACGATGCCTTCACATATAAACCAAAGGAACTTGGACACTTTGACTGGATTTTCAGCGATGTGATTTGTTATCCTGAGAGACTTCTTGAATGGATAAAAATGTGGCTTGACAGTGGACTTGTTGATAACATGATCTGCACCATAAAAATGCAGGGAGAAATTGATTGGCCATTGGTCGCCCAATTCGCTGCTATCCCCAACAGTCGTGTAGTTCATCTGAATTACAACAAACATGAACTGACTTTTATCCACGTAAAAAAATAAAAGGTATTCCTAAAAAATACTTTTTATAGATGTATAGAGTTTAAAGTCTTGAAACTACTGGGATTCAAACAGCTCATTTTCAAAGTTACCCATAAAATTTGCAATCTTTAGAGGCTCATAAAAGAGTTTCTAAAATTACGATTATTACGGAATCTTTGAACATTACAATTTTAGAGATAAGACGCAAGCCTTCTGAGAAGTCTTGCTAACGAGTTTTAGTTTTGCCACCAAAGGGTGTCAATTTTTTGTTTCACAAAAAAGCACTAAAACTCGCAATAATTGATTTGAAAACTTTTTTATTTTTTTCACTTTTTTTGCAAATTCAGGGCGATTTTTGTTTTTTAAAGTTCATATAGACGCAAGCCATCTGCGATGTCTTGCTAATGAGTTTTAGTTTTGCCACCAAAGGGTGTCAATTTTTTGTTTCACAAAAAAAACACTAAAAGACGCAAGCCATCTGCGATGTCTTGCTAATGAGTTTTAGTTTTGCCACCAAAGGGTGTCAATTTTTTGTTTCACAAAAAAACACTAAAACTCAAAAAAACTTTTTAAACTTTTCAAATTTATGTCAAATTCAGGGCGATTTTTGTTTTTTAAAGTTCATATATATAGTAAGGGATTAAGGGGGATTTTTAGGGATGCCCTCATCTTTAAAGATTGTTTTTTTTATGGAGTATATATGTCAAAAAAATTTAGACCATCACCTGACGCTCTTTTAAACCCATGTGCCGATCCAACTTTCAAGGCTCTGTTCACATCGGAGAATGAATATTCCAGAGGAGCTTTAGTTGATTTTCTACAGACTATGATAGGTAGAAAGATAAGTGAATTGAGGCTTCAACCTAATGAACTTTCTGGAGAATCCATATTTGATAAACATCCAGAGTTCGATATAACCTGCAAAGTTGATGACGAGTATGCCAATATTGAGTTTCAGGGGCAGAATGACCATTTTTCATTTGGCAACAGGGCTGAATATCATGTTGCTCATCTATTGAACCATTACACAACTAAGGGGACTGCTTGGGCTGACATTCCCAAGGTCTATCAGATATCTCTATTGAATTTTATTTTTGATGCTGAAGAACCAAGTCCAGTGAATCTTTATGTGCTGAAAAATCATAACAACCATACAATAGCGGAAAAAATCAATGTTATTTTTATCGAACTTCCGAAAATAGCTGCCGTGTCGGATGATGTAGAAACATTGACGAATCAGGAGATTTGGGGTAAATTCTTTTTATACGCGGCGGACAAAAACAAACGAAATTACATAGATAAACTTTGCGAAAAAAATGGAGGCATAGATATGGCGACGGTGGCACTATCATATATAAGCGAAGATGAGGCCAACTGGATTCGAGAAACCAGATATTGGACTTATGTTTCAGATGAACTTACCAAAAAAAATTACATGGATAAAATGATGAAAAAAATTGAAGATGATCAAAATGAGTTGGAGAAAGGTAAGAGTGAACTAGAAAAGAATAAGAGTGAACTGGAAAAGAATAAAAGTGAACTGGAAAAGAATAAAAGTGAACTGGAAAAGAATAAAAGTGAACTGGAAAAGAATAAGAGTGAACTAGAAAAGAATAAGAGAGAACTGGAAAAGAATAAGAGTGAACTGGAAAAGAATAAGAGTGAACTGGAGAAGAAT
>JAZUEV010000173.1:0-2183 GCA_045640345.1 Treponema sp. | reverse complement strand
TCAACAGCCTTATCTGAAATACCAATACATGCAACCAAATCAGAAACTGTGTCTGTCTTTCCATGTGGAATGGCGATTCCGTGCTTCATACCGGTGGACATTTTACGTTCGCGATCCAAAACACATTCTTTAGCAGCTTCTTTATCTGTTACCTTTCCTGCCTTGACCAAAACTTCAAGGAGTTCATCAATAATCTCTTCTTTAGTAGATCCCTTAAGATGGAGATCAACTGTTTCTGGTGTTAATACTGTTCTCAAGTCCATAATACTAGTTTATGTCCACTCCATAAATTTGTCAAGTTTAAAAAGCCCGACAAACCGATTTTTCCGAAATCTCTCCAATTATTATGACATCTCCAAGACTTTCTTGACATTGGGCATATCTAAAAAAAATACTTCATCACTAAAATTGCAACTTTTAGAGAATCCCATACTTTTTGAGATTTCCTATTGAAGTCCTGGAGCCACCATCGTCACATCATCTGGGAAAGAATGATTGTTCCTTCAACCATCGCCTTGTGTTCCTCAGGAGCTATACGGGCATAAAGGGTATCCACCGTGTCACCCTCCATCACCGGCACCTTCTTCTGCACAAGTATCTTTCCTGTGTCGCATCCAGAATCAACCAGATGGACAGTGCAGCCACTTTCTTTTTCACCGCTTGCAAGGACGGCTTCATGTACATTGTGACCCCACATTCCAACTCCACCGAATTTTGGCAGGAGAGCGGGATGCAGATTGATGATTTTGTTTTTATATTCGTCAAGGATTTTTCCACCCAGAACCGAAAGATATCCGGCAAGAACTATGGCATCTATTCCATTTTTTTTGCAGGATTCAAGAATGGCATCTGATGTGGCAATCCTTTTTGTGTCCCTGTCGGCGGTCTTGGATTTTTCACCCAAAACGGCTACTGGACTTTTGATTTCTATGGCAATTCCAGCATTTTTTGCTCGCTCCAAGGCATAGGCATTTTTTGTACTGGAAATCACCAACGAAACATGGTAGGGACAATCGGCATGGGACTTTTCATAATCAATAAGAGATTGAAGATTTGTTCCACCGCCGCTGACCAAAACACATATATCCATCTGAAACCTCTGGGGATTAATCCACGAACTGGGTCAATTCTTTGTTGCCCTTGAATTCGCCTTCGATAACCTTGTCAGTGGCATCCACATAACCGATTTCGTAAGCCTTCATATCAGGGATTCCGTCCTTGTGATACTTGGATGCAATCTTGTTGAAGTGCTTCAAAACTTCTGGAGCTTCCTTCTTGCTGACAGCCAAAACAAAACCGATTCCCATGTTGAATGTGGAGTAAACGTTCTTTGGATCTGCACCACGGTTGATAAGTTCATCAAAAATCTTTGGAATCTCCCAGCTGCCCTTCTTGATAACAGAAATCAACTGTTTTTTTCCTTCGGCGGCCTTTGGATACATTCGAGGGATATTTTCATAGAATCCACCACCTGTAACATGGACCATTCCGTGAACAACTCCAGGGAACTTCTTGAGCACTTCCATGACAGGCTTTACATAGATACGTGTAGGTGTGAGGAGAACTTCACCGATAGTCTTTCCAGTCTTTTTTCCGTCCTCCATATATGGTTCCTTGAGATCAGTAACCAGACGACGGATCAATGAATATCCATTTGAGTGTGGTCCAGTTGAAGAAAGACCGATAAGCACATCTCCCTTCTTGATTTTTTTGCCAGTAATCATTTCTGATTTTTCACCGACACCGACACCGAATCCTGCCAAATCATATTTTCCTTCGTCATAGAAGTCTGGCATTTCAGCAGTCTCTCCACCAAGCAAGGCACATCCTGTTTCGACACATCCATCGCATACACCCTTCACCAGCTGCCCCGCAATATCTGAGTCCAATTTTCCACAGGCGATATAGTCCAAGAAAAATTTGGTCTGGACACCTGAACAAAGGATATCGTTTACGCTCATGGCAACACAGTCGATTCCAACAGTGTCATACTTTTTCATCTGGAAAGCGATGTCAAGTTTTGTTCCAACACCGTCCGTACCGCTAACCATGACAGGTTCCTTCATACCCTTTGGAAGAGCGAACATTCCATTGAAGGATCCCAAGTCTGAAAGCATACCAGGAATCTTTGTTCTTGTAACCTGTTCCTTGTACTTGTCAACGGCCTTGTATCCTTCGTTAAC
>JAZUEV010000172.1:0-3117 GCA_045640345.1 Treponema sp. | reverse complement strand
GTTATATTTTGAAGGATCGATTAAAATATTTAGGGAGAATGTCGAGTTTAAATTTTAAGTACAGTTGTACAGTTTATAACATAAATCTAAAAAAATGTTACAGGTCTTCGAAAAATCTAACGATTTTTTAACATTATAATAAAATAAGGATTTTAGAGAGATTAAAACCATTGATCAAATTTTTTACAAACGGATTTGTTCGGGGTTAACGTCCATCACGACTTTTATCTGCATAACAAAAAATATACCAATCATTCCATTTGTCAAGTCCAACCCGTGAGCATCGTTAGATGCGAACAAATCCGTGTGTTTTTTGTAGGAATATCGAGTTAAAATTTATAGCACAGTGAATAACGTGGTCATTCAGCGATTCATTTTTTGAAAACTCGAAATTTCCACTATTTATTAAGAACCTTTGCAAAATCTGCCATGTGTTTTGGAATATCGATGTTCTGAGGACAATGACCCATACATGCTCCACATCCAATACAGTCGCCAGGTTTTCCCTTTGATTCTATTTTATTTACTCCACCCAAAGCCCATTGACCGTTGACCTTGTAATCGTTGTAGACTTTCAGGAACTCTGGAATATTGATTTCCATTGGACAGTCAGCGCAGCAATATCGACATGCGGTACAAGGAATCTGTAGTTCTTTTTTGAACATATCGCAAGCCTTGAACAAAACTTCTTTGTCAGAATCCGAAAGACCAGGTTCTCCAGAGAATGTGGCAACATTGTCCTTTATCTGCTCCATATTGCTCATGCCACTCAAAATCACCTGTATGTTTTCCAAGGACTGAACAAAACGCATTGCCCAAGAAGCGATGGACCAATCTGGATGAACGGATTTTAAAAGTTGTTCAGCGTCAGGAGTCAAAGATGCAAGACGACCACCACGGACTGGCTCCATAACGACACATGGAATATTTCTTTCTTCCAGAATCTTGTATCCGGCAGCTGCTTCCCCATGTCTCCAGTCATAATAATTTATCTGGAGTTGCGCAAAATCCCACTGATGATGGTCTGAAAATTTTTTAAGTGCCTCCAAACCTGAGTGTGCAGAAAATCCCAAATACTTAATTTTTCCAAGTCTCTTCTGCTCCAAAAAATATTCAATGGCACCGCAGTTCAAATATGAATCAGTGTTTCCATCGGTGATGCAGTGAATCAAATAAAAATCGATATAGTCAGTCTGCAATCTTTTTAACTGAGTTTCGAAAACAAATTTGTAGTCTGGATTTGATTGGATATTGAATTTGGTTGCCAGATAAAAACTTGAACGGTCGAATTTTTTCATAGCGTGTCCCAAAAATTCTTCTGATTTTCCGTTGTTGTAAACCCAAGCCGTGTCATAATAGTTGATACCGTTTGCCATAGCGTAATCGATTATTTCCTGGGACTTTTCATAATCAATTTCATCTGGTGCTCCACCGACTTTTCCTGGAAGTCTCATGTTTCCCATACCCAAGGTGGAAATCTTTATCTCCTGAAATGGTTTGTAATTCATTTTATCTCCTGTTGTTTAAGAAACTTGGCATCTCTAAAAATTGCATTTTTAGAGACTCCCTATTTAAGGACAAACTTTCCCAGCTTGGTTGCAACATTGTTGACGGAATCTTTATTTTCCTGTGCCGATCCTCGTATGCTGTCCATGGTCTGGGCAAAATCTTTGATAACTGCATTTGACTGGTTCATGGAATCGTTTACAGCAAGAGAAAGTGAAACAACATTCTTGATATCGTCCTTGATTACTGTGTTGTGGTTAACCTGACTCTGGACCAAAGAATTGATTTGGTTAATCTGTGTAGCAATTTCGTTTGTGGTCTTGAGAGTTTCGGACGCACCTGTTGACTGTTCCTCCATGGCTCTGGAAATGGTTTCAACAATCTGTGTCTGATCTTTGACACCGGAATTGATTCTATTGAAGACATTTGACGTGGCGCTCATGCTGGATGTGCTTTGGGCAATCGCCTTGATCATATCGTCAATAAGTTTTTTGATTTCCTTTGTACTTTTTGATGTTGATTCCGCCAGCTTACGGATTTCATCGGCAACAACGGAGAATCCTTTTCCTGCTTCACCTGCGTGGGCTGCCTCAATTGCGGCGTTCATGGCCAAAAGGTTGGTCTGACTTGCGACGGACTGAATAACTTTTGTGATTTCCGACATCTGCTGTGATTTTTCATTGATGCCGTCAATAAGTTTGATTGAATTGTTCAGTTCCACAAATCCATGTTCGGAGATATTTGAGACATCTTCAGAAACGGAAGCGGCTTTCTTGATCATGTCGGAGATGGAGTTTATATTTGAAACCATCTGCGTGATGGATGAAGCATTTTCCTCTACAGCGCTTGCCTGATTTGAAACAAGGTCATTGATTTTTTGAGCCTCAGTTGCCAAAGCGACCACATTGTTCTGTGTATCCTGAAGAAGTTGGTCTCTTTCATAATTCTGGTTGTCGATATCCTGGAAAGATGTCACAATCTGCCTGATTCCAGCGGAACTATCTTCTGCACTGTTCAAAAGAGCTGTGGCGTTGTCATTTACTGAATCATTTTCTTCCTTAATACTCTGAACCAAATCACGAAGATAAGCCATCAACTTGTTGACTTCAGAATTCAAAAGACCAAAGTCATCAAGAGAGACGATATTGATTCTTGTCCTCAAATCTCCCTTGTTGCGGAGGTTGTTGATTTTTTCGGCGGTAAACTGGAATCTGTGTCTAAGGTTGACCAACAGGGTATCGGAAAGAGGAGCAACAGCAGCGATACCCCAAATAAAAGCAAGGATACCGGATTTTGCGAACTGCTGGATTGGATTCTGGACTGCTGGATTTTTGATGATTCCATAACCTACACAAAGGACATGCCATCCAACAAAAGCGGCGTACACCAAAGCGACAAAACCGATTGTCCCAGTAAAATGGGAGATTTTGATTCCGTCAATATTTGTGATGTTCAACTTTCTCAACTGCTTCTGTGCCAGGACCTGGAAAAATGATGTACAATAGTAGGTGACAACCAACGAATAGACCAAGCACAGACCGATAATCATAACCACGGTCATAGTCTTTGTAAATGGGTCGTTTCCCAAAGTTATGGTTCCTTTTTTGAGTT
>JAZUEV010000171.1:0-4876 GCA_045640345.1 Treponema sp. | reverse complement strand
TAGGACTTCCCGAAAATAAAAGCTATATTGAGTCTGATTTTGAACAGGCCTTGATAGACAGCTTACAGAAATTCTTACTGGAACTTGGAAAAGGATTTGCATTTGTTGAAAGACAAAAACTAATTCGCACTGATAATGACGAATACTATATTGATCTTGTTTTTTACAATTACATTTTAAAATGTTTTGTACTTGTTGATTTGAAAATGAATCAACTTTCTTACAAGGATGTCGGACAGATGGATTTATATGTAAGAATGTTTGATGATTTATATAAAAAAGAAGATGACAATCCAACAATCGGTTTGCTTTTGTGTTCTGAAACAGACAAAACCATAGCAAAATATTCAGTTCTTAATGATTCAAAACAGATTTTTGCAAGCAAGTATCTGACATTTCTTCCGACTGAACAGGAACTTTCCGATGAAATTGAACGGCAAAAAGATATTTTCTTGGAAAGTCATAAAGAGAAATAGAAGATATCGCCGTTGTGGAGGGAAGATAAATGAAAGAAACAAATATGATAGACTTAACCCATGAATACAAATCTTGGATTTCAGAATTAATAACACGCTATAAGCAGGCTCAAATAAAAGCTTCTGATGCTGTAAAAAGAGAAAGTTCGGAATCGTCCACAAGTTGTGGACGATTTGTGTAGGATTCTTTGGAGAGTTCAGCTGAACTTCTTGCAAAGGCTGTCGAATTGGAACTGTTGATTACTGAAGGTGAATATAAGTCTACGGTCTATAAAATGAATCCTAGATTATAAAAAAAATAAAAGAACTATTTCCCCCGTTAGCAACATGAAGGGCTGCCGCAGGCAGGTGCGCAGCACCGAGGGTTACCGAGCCCGGAATACTGCGACCCCAAGGGAGCATCTTGCTGGGACTTGGAGTAACGGTCTTAAAAATCAGGTTCTATTTATCGCCACACTCCTCCAGATACAGTCGTGTAATATCAGGATTTGTATTTTCCAGAGCCAGCAGCATGAATTTTCTGTCATCGGTTACATTTTCTGAAAATTCAAAATTGCGGTACAGAAAGCGGATAACTTCGTCATGGGTCTGATTACGAAGTGCTTCTTCAAGATAGAAATCTGCGTTTTTCTGAAGCAGGAATTTTTCGGAAGAACTTTCATACAGCTTTTCTATTATTTCCAGTTCCGCATCATTTCTAAGTGCAAAAAGAAAATCGTCTGTTGTAACTACTTTTTTCTTCATGCTCCAGAATACTGCATTCTGAATTACTACAATTATGAGAACTGCCAGCATTGTAAAATAAAAGCCAAGATTCAATCCCCAAAGTTCTGTTGTTCCAAATGTGTTTGTGTAAAATTGTGTTAAGTTCATTTTTTCCTCCTGCGGTGGTTTCGACAGTGGTTCCTGAGGTTCTCGATGGGAGACCATACTCAGTGACCGCAAATTCAACCACTTTTTTTATACCAATAGTCTAGCTTTTTACTGATACAAAAAGTATGGCGAAATTATTGTTTTTTTCTTGCGATAAAGCATCAAGAAAACTTTGTGGACTTTCATAAAAAGTTATTCACCACAGTGACACTCTTCAATGATACTAAAATGCACGAATCAAATCCTTAACAACCTCGCTTGCCAAAATCAAACCAGCCACCGAAGGAACAAAGGCACTGCTACCTGGAGCCACTCCCCCACCCTTCATCTCGCAATGGTCTGTCACAATCGGGGTCAGGACTTTTTCAGTTGAAAAAACACATTTCACATTTTTTATGTTCCGTTTTTTAAGTTCCCCACGAATCACACGAGCCAAAGGACAGACTGAGGTTTTGGATATATCCGCCACTTGAAATTTGGTTGGATCCATTTTATTTCCAGCGCCCATGGAGGAAATGACTTTCACTTTAGCGGCCTTTGATTTTTCAATAATCTCCAGTTTGCCTTTCACTGTGTCAATGCAGTCAACCACATAATCATAAAGAGAAAAATCGATTGAATCAGAATTGTCGGGCAAAAAAAACATTTTGTGCTTTGTGATTTTGCATTGGGGATTTATATCAAGACATCGATTTTCTGCCACATCCACTTTTGAAAGTCCAATGGTAGAATGAAGAGCATATAGCTGTCGATTTATATTGGTCAAAGAAACATCGTCGTCATCAACAATGTCCAAAGCCCCTACTCCACTTCTGACCAAAGCTTCAACCACATAAGAGCCTACTCCGCCAAGTCCAAAAACAATCACCCTGGAGGACAAAAGTTTATTCACACCATCCTCGCCAATCAAATTCTGAATTCTCGAAAACTGATTCAACATAGCACCATTATATAGAAGAAAATTGATTTTGTGAATGTTTTTTGTCCATGGAGTTTCTTTTTTAAACATGCCCATAGCATTTGTCCGAATCATTTTAAATTTTTGTTATGACAGTCAAATTCAACTTGTTTTTGTAGGTTTATATGCTATAATAAAAAAGGCTACATAAAATCATCTTTTTTAAGAAAAATCACATTATAAGGGAGTAACCATGAAAAAAACAACGCACATTCGAACATTTTCTGCAATTTTTTTAGCGCTAACACTTTTGGGTTGCTCCAAGAAAAATCCAACTGTTGAAAAAATCACCTTCACCATGGCAGAAGTCAATCCTGAAGATTCAATCTGTGGAAAAATGGATATTGCTTTTAAACAAAAGTTGGAAGAACTTTCCAATGGTCAGATGATTGTGGATCTGAAATGCTCAGGAGTTTTGGGAGATGAAGTACAGATTATGAACCTTATGCTTTCACCAGACAGTCCTGTTCAGATTGCCCGTGTGTCAGCCAGTCTTTCAAGCTACGGTGGAAAAAAATCCAGACTTATAACAATTCCTTACACTTTTTCTGGCTCCAACCACTTCTGGAAATTCGCAGCATCGGACATTGCCCAGACTATTTTGGATGAACCTTATGAAATGGGGCTTGGTGTAAAGGGACTTTGCTATGCAGAAGAAGGATTCAGACACTTTTTCAGCACATCAAAGATTTCCACAATTGATGATATTGTTGGAAAAAATATGAGAGTTTCGGGACAGGTTTTGACCGATTTGGCGAATTCTTTGGGAGCAAATCCAATGAAGATTGCTTTTACCGATGTCTATATGTCCCTCCAGACTGGAGCTGTCGATATTGCCGACCAACCACTTTCCAACTACAAGTCCAATTCCTTTGACGAGGTTGCTCCTTATATAATCTTGGACAAACACATGTTGGGAGCGGTCCAAATTCTTATGACATCTCAGGCTTGGGACGGTCTTTCAAAGGCACAACAGGATATGGTCAAGGAAGCGTCCAACTATGCCTCTGAATATTGCCACAAAATCTGTGAAGAACAAGAAGAATCAGTCTTGAAGGAGCTTGAAAAAAAGGGTGTGACAATCACCAATGTGGAGGATTTAACCCCTTGGCAGACAGCCTGTAAAAAGATGATTCAAGACAGTTCAAAAGAATATTCCGACCTTTATCAAAGCATATTGAATTTGAATTATTGATTAAATATTAACGCATGGAGAAATCTCAACATTGACCATTGTTTTTAGATTTCTCCCTTCCCTTCTTCACTACAGCCGAAATAAAATTTTGCAAAAGACAAATCTGGTTATTGTAATAATAAAATTGACATCCCATGATTTCAAAACTGTTACCTATAGCAGTATTGGAACTAAATGAACCCCATCAGCACGAATCAATTTTCCTTTCCCAGAGTCTCCTTGAATGTTTCATAATTTTCTTGATTGTTCCTACAATGAACAGCAAATTCCACTGTCTCAAAACTGTAGTCCACAATCAGGTCGGCAAAAATCTTGGACACAACTTTCGGTGGATTACAGAACGCGCCACAACCAAATGCTCCCAAAATCAAAACCTGAACCTTTTCCTTTTCCGCCACATCCAGGATTCTTTTGATTCTTGAAGTCATAATCCTTTTGTAGTCCTCCAAATCATAACTGATCCAACCAAGCTGAGGAGCGGCACTGACAATTACATCAGTCTTGAACCAATCCTTCTGGTCCCTCAATTCAGGGAGAGAACCATCGCTCTTCATTACAACCACATCAGGAATATAGATAAGGTCATCGTTACCCATGTCATCAATCTGTCCCTTGCCGAACTGTTCCTTATGTCTTTCGTAGAACTCTTCTTTCTGGGCGTACAGACAAGGATAAAGTGTTGAGATTCGGCACATCGATTCTTCCTGGGCACCAGCACTCCAAGGAGCACCACCAATGCTATGGTTGTTAGCAAAATCAAGACAACAGATTTTTTTACCCTTATATTTTTCCGCAGCCTGATATGTTCTGTTTTTTGTAACAATCACTTCCATGGCATCGTTTTTTTGGGGAGACACATCCAGATCATCCTCGGCGTAAACCACATATTCATTTTCCACCGAATTTGAGACAGCTTCCCTCAGGATTTCATTTTCCATGCACATTTTAAATGTATCGTCCATGGTATATCTGTTCAGCTTTCTGTAATCAATACCCTGCATAAATCCTCCAGTTCACACTAAACAAATTTAGGAGTCTCTAAAAATTTCAAATTTAGAGGTTTTCTGATTAAAATATAGGAAAAAATTTGATTCCGTAAAGTAAAATCATTCATTTTTTAACAAATTTTTCTATAAATGTTTGACTTAGGGTTATCCATACCGCAAAAACTATTTTGATTCGTGCCAACTGGTTCATTCATAAAAACATCCAAAATCGACGGCAAATGTAAAAGGGAAATTGAATCCATTATGCAACAGACTCCCCTACCCTTTGTTATGTTACTGAAAAAGTATCATTTTTATCGCCTGGACCTTGGTGGACTATAAGCTATTGGAACTCCCTAAGAATTGTAAAAAGTCGGATCGTAGCCAT
>JAZUEV010000170.1:0-3472 GCA_045640345.1 Treponema sp. | reverse complement strand
TGGTTTGGAACTTCTGCGTCTTCTTTTTCAACTGATGACAGTGCGTCAAAAAAAGCCATGGAGCTGTTGGACTTTGGTGCCGTGGATAGATATAGTGCTGCGTGGGCTAAAAAGTATCGTCCCTCTGGAAGTCCCACCCGGTCAAAGGCCTGGGCGCAGCTTTCAACAACCGATATGGCGTAGGGGTCGGCAAGTCCAGTGTCTTCGCAGGCTGAAATCAACATTCGACGGAAAATAAAATGTGGATCCTCTCCAGCTTTGACCATTCTGGCCAACCAATAGCTTGCGGCATCTGGGTCTCTTCCCCTTAGACTTTTGATGAATGCGGATATGATGTCGTAGTGATAATCTCCGTCCCTGTCATAGAGGACTGCTTTTTTTTGGATGGATTCCTCTGCCGTTTCCTTGCTGATATATATGGTTGAACCCCACTGAGGTATTGGTGGATTTGATTCTGGAGACCATTTTTCGGGGGTGGTTTCCACTGCCAGTTCCAGGGCGTTCAACAGACTTCTTGCATCTCCATTGGCAGTTTCCACGAGATGTTCCAGGGCTCCGTCCTCAAAATCAATCTTCCAATGGCCGTAACCCCTTTCACGATTCTGTATGGCCTGGTGGGCGGTGTTGATTAAGTCGTCCTGGGTGAGGGGCTTCAGCTGAAAAACTCGGCTTCTACTGACCAATGCCTTGTTCACTTCAAAAAATGGATTCTCCGTGGTGGCTCCAATCAAAATGATGGTACCGTTTTCGACCCAAGGTAAAAGAGCGTCCTGTTGACTTTTGTTCCATCGATGGACTTCATCAACAAAAAGGATAGTCTTTCGTGAATAAAGTCTCCTCTGTTCCTCAGCCTCGGAAATGGATTTCCTGATATCTGCCACTCCAGTAAGGACTGCGTTCAGTGTTATGAAATTTGATTTTGTATGGTTGGCGATGACCCTTGCCAAGGTTGTTTTTCCAGACCCAGGTGGTCCATAAAAAATTACCGACGTAAGCTGGTCCGCCGCTATGGCTCTACGAAGAAGTCTCCCTTTCCCGACAATGTGGTCCTGGCCGATGTATTCATCCAATGTCCGAGGTCTCATGCGGGAAGCGAGGGGTTCGTGATTTTTCCCAAGGTTTTCAAATAGTTCATCGCTCATAAAAAATTCCCCCTGGGGATAAGATTTACATTCGCCTAAGAATTGGGTATCTATAGAGATGTACGGAATATCAAATATTCCTACCAAGTTTTAAGCTTTGAATTTTCAATGTTGTCTCTACAAATTGAAATCTTTAGAGACTCCCAAATGTTTTATAGAATGCCCTATAGATGCCCTTTACAGGTAACCTAAATTATAGCGGAAATATTTAAGAATTGCAATTTTTGGAGATGTCCTTCCACAAAAAAGCGGAAAGACGAAAATATTGTTTGAAAAAAAAGCCAACGAACATCCCTTTGATCCGTGCCGATGGGGTACATACCAGACGTTTTCGGCAGGTTAATCATTTTCCAGGAAGATGACCGTTGACTTTTGCATGATCTAGGGAATTATGGATGTCCCTTATTCGTGCCGATGGGGTTCTTTCATTTTATTTTATTTTATTTTGTCCCCGTCACGATTCCAGTTGCCTCTTTCTGGGTAATAGGCGTAGAGACCTGTTTCATCAAAGGAGTCTGTGGATGAAGAAAGTATGCCGCCAATGGCAAGTGATGCGTATTCATCTGTCTCTCCTTCATTCTTTGAAGAATCCAAGGCGTAGATGCTGGTCACGTGGGCTGTAACCAAAGTCTGGGCATTGTTTTCGAAATCTGTTGTTCCGTCCGCTGGTTTTCCATCGCTTCCAAGTGCAACCCTGTAAAGACCGTTGAATGTACCCACAAGCAGGTAATCGTTGGTTATGGCCATGGAGGAAATGTTCCCGCAATCAAGCTTGACAGATTCCACGCCAGCCTTGATTTCGCTGTCCTCATAGATGTTTCCATCTTTCGTGTAGTAGATGGTGGATCCGAATCCGATGTATGTATATTTGTCGTTTTTTGCCACTCCGTATGAATGGAAGAATTTATCCGTCCCGCCAATGTTGACAGCTTTTGGAGTTGTTGCAGATCCTACATCAAAACCTGGGTCCACTTGTGTTCCAACGGTTGTTCCTGAAAGCTTGTAGATTCCGTAGCTTGGGTCTTTATCCTGATTCGATGCCAGCTTGATGTATGCATTTCTTCCTGATGATGATGAAAGAGAACCGTTTCCCACCTGGTTGTCAAAAATTGTGATATTTCTTACGCTGAAAGAACCATGGTCGTCGTCCTTTTTTTCTGTGATGGGGCTTAGGTCCACCTGCGTCCAAGTTTCACCGTCGCTTGAAGCGAAAAGACATTTGTAGTAGCCCACATTTGTGCTTTCGTTTTTGTCCTGCTTGATTTGGATGGTGTAGCAGTAAAGGTATGTGTCGTCGGCTGCAAGCTGGTTGATATGGACAAGCTTTTTACCGTCGCATTTGGTATCGACTTTCTTCCATTGACCGTTGAATTCTTTTGAGTCTGTGGAAGAGACAAGGGGCTTTTTGTACAGATAGGAATTGGCTGTGTAAAGGTTTCCCTTGAATGGAACAATGGAGTTGATATCGCCCTGGAGTCCTTTCTGCTGAGGAACTTCCTGATGGATGAGATAATAAATATCGTCGTGGCAGGCCATGGTTGTCAAAGCCAAAATCGCTGATGCCAAAACAGTTAATGCAAATCTAGTCTTTTTCATAAAATCACCTTGATATTTTTTTTAGAAACGCCGATTGCCCTAGAAATAATATCTAGCGCTGACAGCCAAGTTAACGAACTGGGCAAAAAGATTTTCCTTGTCCTTGTTGTAAAGCTTGTTGAACTGTGGAAGCCAAAGATAGGAAACTTCTCCACCCACCGACCAGCTTGGAGAAATCCTGTATGTGACTCCAATTTCAGGCTTTATTGCAAGACCTGGCCAATAGGTTCGACCGCTATACATCTCCCATGCGAATCCGACTCCCAATGTCATAGGGAATTCAAAATTCTTGATGTGGGGCGTATGTGTGACAGTCGCAAGGATGGGGATATAATTGAAGATATTTGCACCGATCGTCACGTTGAAACCAAAGTTCGCGTCCCCTCCCACGGAAATCTCAGGGGTAATGAAATAGTGGTATCCCAAGGAAGCCTGTCCTCCCAGCTTCATCTTTCCATCGACAAATGGATTTCCAAAAGACAACGGACAAGTCAAAGCCAGGTTGATCTTGATGTTCTGGTCACCTGGGACATTGCCTGTGTTGTAGACCACCGTCACTTCTTCCTCGTTTTCGTGCCTGTCCTGTATGTCCTGGGTTTCGGAGGCATTCTGGGCGAACAAGTGTCCAGACCCAAAGACTGCACCACAAATCATAGCGGCTAAAAACATTTTTGCAATTCGTTTCATATTTCCTCTCAAGTCCCTCAAATCTTCCGAATCTGTTGGACTTTTAT
>JAZUEV010000169.1:0-5160 GCA_045640345.1 Treponema sp. | reverse complement strand
ATCATCCGTTTTTATGAAAATTCTACAGTCAAAAAAAACAAATTTCAGTGTATTTTTTTGAACAAAACTGATGTATTCTAATTTAGATAAACTAAAGGTATCTTACTTGGGATGCCAACAAGTTTTAAGCATTTCACAAATATGGGAGTCTATAAAAAGTATTTTTAGAGATGCCATATTTTTTCGACATCAAAATTTTAGGAGATTTTAATGAAACTTACAAAAACACTTGCTGCAGTGGCAGTCGCATTGCCATTGATTTTCGCAGGATGTGCTTCAACAGGTTCTGGTTCAAATAGTGCAGAAGCTGGTTCTTTAGTCAACAGAGAGATTCAGCCTTCACAGCATGTTCAGATTCCAGATACATCTAGTACAGTAACACCTAATCCACAAGCTTTTGACGCATCTCTCAGTGCCCATGATTTCACAATCAAAATGGGTAACGGTATCAACCTTGGTAATACAATGGAAGCAACTCGCAATGGAAACCAGGGAACAAATGAACCAACATCTTTCTATGAAACACTTTGGGGTCAGCCAACAACAACCAAAGCTATGATCGAAGGGTACAAGAAAGCTGGATTCGATACAATCCGTATTCCTGTGGCTTGGACAAATGCAATGGACTTTGAAGACGGTGACTACACAATCAAGACAGCTTATTTGGATCGTGTTGAAACTATCGTAAAGTGGGCATTGGATGCTGACATGATTGTTATTTTGAACGACCACTGGGATCATGCTTGGTGGGGAATGTATGGTTCAGCCCGCAAAGAAATCAGAGAATCAGCTCGTGAATTGTACAAAGCTCTTTGGACACAGGTTGGTGTAAGATTCAGAAACTACTCAGAGAAGTTGATTTTTGAAGGTGGAAACGAGGAACATGGATTTGGATTCAACGACCCTAGATCTGTGGCAGATTCAGGAACTCTTTCACCAGATGAACTTTATGCAACAGCCAACGAAGTCAACCAGGCATTTGTTGATATTATCCGTGCACAGGGTGGAAACAACGCAAATCGTTATCTCTTGATTCCTGGATACGAAACAAACATTGATTATACTTGCGACGACCGTTTCAAGATGCCAAACGACACAGCAAAGGAAAAGCTCTTTATTTCTGTACACTTCTATGATCCATCTCCATTCTGTCTTGGTGGTGGCGATCTTTGGGGTAGCCAGAAAGATTTGGGAACAGCAAACGGAACATTGGAAAAGATGACAAAATTCTATGACAAGGGTTATGGAGTTATCATCGGTGAATATGGTGCTCTTCCAAACGAAGGTGATTTCAAGAGCGCAACAATCCTTTGGACACAGAACACTCTCGACAACTGTGACCTTTACAACTATTGTCCAGTTCTTTGGGACATTGGTGCAGGATGTTTCTACGACAAAACAAATTGCAAGCTCTTCAACGATGAATTGGCAGCTCTCTATCAGGAATACAAGTATGACAACCAGAAGGGAACTCCTTATGCAGTTATCCAGGGTGATGCAGAAGATCGTATAGCAGACCGTCTTGCAGCAGCTCCAAAAATCCTTAGCGAAAATCCACTTGTTGGAAGAACTGACTGTGGTATTGCTTACTTGATGTATGCTGACAGAAACTGGACTGTTAACTACTGTCAGGGTGATGACTACAACCCAGATGGAAAGACAAAGGGTCTTGTTTGTAAGGATGTAGAAATCAACGGACCAGGAACTTATACAGTTTCTATTGATTTCACAGGCATAAAGAGAGGAAGCGCATACAGCACAGCATTTACTGCATTGGGAATTGATAACGGTGAAGCCCTCTTCCCTGGATATATCATCACAATTGATGACATCAAGATCAATGGTGCATCTATTGATTTCAAGAAGAACTACTTCACAACCAGCGACGACGGTGACTGTACTCGTGTAAACCTCTTCAATGAATGGGTTCCTGCATCTGGTATCAAGAACATCAAGGCTGCTCGTAAAGCTGATGGAAATCTTGCCGACGCAACAGCATGTCCATTGAACAGAGATTCTTCAGTTCTTTCAAAAATTGAAAAGTATGAAGTTACATTCACATACGGACCTGCAAAATAATAACTTGTAGATTACAACCATCAATCCACTGATCTTCGGGTCGGTGGATTTTTTTTGTCACAACAAAATGGATATCACTTTGCAAAACCATAAATTGAATTTTTTTTTCCGTCCATATATAATCAAATCATGGCTGTTAAAGAAATTGTTTTTATCGCTTTAGGCGTGGTCTTGTTTATTGTTGGAATCATTGGTTGTATCGTACCAGGAATGCCGGGCACACCTTTGTGTTGGGGAGCACTGATGCTTGGATTTTTTGTCGAGCGAATCCATGTCACAATTCCCGCATTGGTGATTTTTGGAATCCTCACAGTTGCAGTGGAAATCCTGAACAATTTTGTACCTGGATTTTTCACAAAAAAGTCTGGAGGTTCAAAATCGGGCTCCATTGGTTCAACCGTCGGCGTAATTTTAGGCGTTTGCACTGGAAATTTTTTGGGGATTCTGGCAGGTCCATTTTTAGGAGCATTGGTCGGCGAAATCATCAACGACAAATCCAACATGAAACTAGCGTTCAAATCAGCTTGGTATTCTTTTTTAGGATTCTTAACAGGCAGTGGATTGCGACTCATGGTTTCCTTAAGCATATTGATTTACTACATAAGAGCCTTTTTTGCTTGATTCCCCAACGACTTTCGGGTAAAATAAAGTCAGACTTTAGATTTCCCGAAGGATTTTATGTACATAAACCGCATTATTGAAAAACAGATTTTGAAAGCCTCAAAGCAATATCCAGTGGTAATGGTCTGCGGACAAAGGCAGGTGGGAAAATCCACAATGATGCACCATATAACGGAAGAAAATCGTCGTTATGTCACTTTGGATGATTTCAATGCGCTTCGTCTTGCCCAAACAGATCCCCAACTTTTTTTTGAAACCTATGGCGACTGTCTTTTGATTGATGAATTTCAGCGTGCCCCAAATCTTTTGATGGAAATGAAACGCCTGGTTGACAAAAAATCCTTGGACGGAAATGACAATAGCGGTATGTTTTGGTTGACCGGTTCACAAAAGTTTTTGATGATGAAAAATGTAAGCGAAAGTTTGGCTGGACGGATTGCAGTTTTTGAAATGAGTGGTTTTTCATCAGCAGAACTGGAGAAACGAAATCAAGACAGGATTGATTTTTCCATTGAATCACTAAAACAAAGGTTTTCAATTGCAAAAATTAAATCGCTGAATCAAATCTACAAAAACATATTCAAGGGGTCTCTTCCAAAAATTTTGGTATCCGACATTGACAGTTCTCGCTACTACATGGATTACATCAACACATATTTGGAACGGGACATAAAGACTTTGGAGCAGGTAGGAAAATTAACCGAATTCCACAACTTTTTGATTTTCATGGCATCTCGGACTTCTCAGGAATTGAAATATGAAGAAATCGCCAACGCCATTGGTGTATCAAGTCCCACAGCAAAACAATGGGTTTCCATTTTGGAGCGGTCTGGAATCATCTACATTTTGCGACCATATTTTTCAAACCTCACCAACAGACTTGTAAAAACTCCGAAGTTTTATTTCATGGACACAGGATTGGCAGCAAACCTTTGCCGTTGGTCCAATGCAGAGACTTTGCAAAACGGTGCCATGGATGGTGCAATTTTTGAGACTTATGTGGTGTCGGAAATCATCAAGTCTTACTGGAACAAGGGGATGGAGCCACCGATCTATTATTACAGAGACACAGACAGAAAGGAAATCGATTTGCTTGTGGTTGAAGGTGATAAAATCACACCCATAGAAATAAAAAAAAGTTCCGCCCCAGACAATCCAGATAAAAATTTTTCCGTGCTGGATAAATTCAAATTGAATGTACAACCTGGTATCATTTTGTGCATGAGTCCAGAGCTGGTTCCATATAAAAGAAACTGTTGGCTCTGCCCCATAAGTGTGATTTAAGAGGATTCCCCAACGACTTTCGGGTAAAATAAAGTCAGACTTTAGATTTCCCGAAGGATTTTTAGCTCGGCAAAATATTTTAAATCTGTCCCTCAAAAATGAATGAACCCTATCGGCACAAACCAAAAATCTTCTATATAATATATCAATATGCAAAAAATGAGGTTTTATTCTAAAAAATTTGGATAAATTTTAGGGCTTTTTTCACCCATCTCCATTGAATCCGTCTAATTATCCTTGTATTTTACTTTATTATGAGTTATAATCAAACAAAGCGTTTTATTTAAACGTTTATCTGGCAAACTGCTATTTTAGGAGAATCGAATGAAATTTGGTCATTTTGATGATGCGAACCGTGAATATGTAATCACAACCCCTCGCACACCATATCCTTGGATTAACTACTTGGGAACTCAGGGATTCTTTTCTTTGATTTCTAATACTGCTGGAGGATACAGTTTCTACAAGGACGCACGTCTCCGCCGTATTACACGCTACCGCTACAACAATGTTCCAATCGACATGGGCGGTCGCTATTTCTATATCAACGACAACGGAACAATCTGGAATCCTGGTTGGACTCCAGTAAAGACAGAGCTTGATGCTTACGAATGTCGCCATGGTATGGGATACACAATCATCACCGGTAAAAAGAACGACTTGAAGGCTCAGGTTACATTCTTTGTTCCACAGGATTACGACGGTGAAGTTCAGCAGGTGGTTCTCACAAACGAAGGTTCTTCTAAAAAGGAATTCGCTCTTTTCTCATTGGCTGAATGGTGTCTCTGGGATGCTCAGGATGATAGCAACAACTTCCAGCGCAACTTCTCTACAGGTCGTGTTGAGATTAAGGATTCTGTTATCTACCACAAGACTGAATACCGTGACCGACGCAACCACTATGCATCCTACTCTGTAAACGACACAATCGACGGATACGATACAGACAGGGATTCATTCATCGGACTCTACAATGGATTCGGTGATCCACAGGCTGTTGTTGCAGGAAAGGCAAACAATTCATTCGCAGACGGTTGGGCTCCAATCGCTTCACACTACAAGAAGATTACACTTAACCCAGGCGAAACAAAGACTCTCGTTTTCGTGCTCGGTTATGTTGAAATGCCACAGGACCAGAAGTTCGAAGCAGACGGCAAGACAATCAACAAGGTAAAG
>JAZUEV010000168.1:0-3283 GCA_045640345.1 Treponema sp. | reverse complement strand
CGTGTTTCAGGACTTTTTAGTCGCCGCGGATATAACATCGATTCTTTGACAGTGTGTGAAACTTCAGACACAAACCGTTCCCGAATGACAATTGTCGTCCGTGGAGATGAATATATTTTGGAGCAGATTGAAAAACAGCTTTCAAAATTGGTAGAAGTGATTTCAATTCAGCATTGCAAACCTTCGGAAACAACCCAGCGTGAAATGGCTTTGATCAAAGTAAAGGCGAGCGGTGAACAGCGTGCTGTTATTATCGAAACATGCAACATTTTTAGAGCACACATTGTTGATGTTTCAGAAAATGCGTTGATTGTTGAAGCCACCGGTAGCGAGGACAAGATTTCTTCATTGATTAGACTTTTGGAGCCTTATGGAATTCTTGAACTCTTGAAGTCTGGTCTTACTGCTATGGATCGTGGCGACAAGGTGATGAACTGATAGGGGGTCTCTAAAAGCATCGTATTCTTCAAAGTTGCCTTCAAGAATTGCAGTTTCTGGAGGTAACCACCCTGTTGTCAGGTGTTCATTGTGGATGGCATATCCAGCGACGGATGCCTGACCTGGATTGATGGATGGACAAACCACTGTGGAATCTCTGGGGAGTTTAATTTTTGGGGGTGCCCTTTAGTTTTGTCCATTTTTCATCAAAGACTTCGTATCCATTGTTCTGGATAAAAACTTTTCCTGTCTTAAAGATCTTTAGTTCCATGGGGAAATTCATGTCCAATTGCATCCGTGAAAAATCAAGGGCAAAATCCTCAGGAACAATCTTTTTTGCAAAAACTATTTTGCTTTCCATTGGCATGTCTTCCAGCAGATAAATCAATGGATAAAAAAAATCATCTCCAACAGTTTTGGGAAAGTGGATTTTAACATCCGAAATCTTTTTGGAAAAATCATCAGAAAAAGACCAAAGGGGAAAATTTGGCGCGAGTATTGTTTTTCCGTTTTGACTATTCGTCTGGGTGATAATTTTTTTTGAAATCTCGATCAGTTTCAAAACCACGTCCGGGTGGGGAATCAATGTAAAAGTTTCCATCGCTTTAGTGTAGCACACATTCCAAAAAAAGTGTAATATGGAATTATGAAAATAAAAAAAATATTATTTGTGTCTGTCCTTTTTTCGATTTTTCTTATCTCCTGTGGAAAAAATCAAGATAAATATAAAGAATCAAAAATAAATATCGGTGGGAAAAATTTTACGGTCTATGAATCCACTGTGCAGTTGGCAGGAGAAAATCTCTTTGCTCTGAAAAAGGATTACATCAATGGAGAGGTGGATGACTGGAATCAAAATCCTGGACTTTTTTATCTCTTCACGGAAAATCAAAAAAAGGCTTTGCAAAATCAAAAAGAAAATCACGACTGTGCATCTTTGCAGGTCACTCTCCGCAACAACTCGATTGGGACGGGACTTCCTTGCAATATGGTCTATGGTTTTTTGCACCAATATAATTTTTCGGATGGAATGAACTATATTGATGCGTCCAAACAAAAACCTCAGGTGGGATTCGATTTTTCAAACACCGGGGATTCGATTTTGTCTGTGTCCATGTGTATTCCAAAAGTCGGTGAAGATGTGATTGGTTTTTATGTTTCGGGCGAGACCTCCTTTAATCTGGACAATGTGAAAATCACCCAGGGACAGATTGGCTGGGACATTTCCACTGTGGTGCCTCTTTATGCATTCAGCGTGAGTGGCGGCAAAATTGATTTTTCCAATCTGAGCGCAAATTTCACTGGAGGACGAAAAACTTTTGACACAGAAAACAGTATGAATTCCGTGCTTCCGAAAATCGAAATCAAGATGAAAGATGCAAGCCTTGTCCCGATTACAAGTAAAAAAGATTCCATAACCATTAAATATGGGACTGAGGAATTTCTGGTCAGACGCTCCCCTGCAGCCAGCACTTTTACTTTCCAGACATCGGGAACAAAAGAAGTTTTTACGATTATGAATCTTTTGAAGAATGCGGACTTGGTTGACAGGGTGATGATGACATCCAATTCCACTGAACTTTGTCAGAGGGACAACTGGATTGTGGACACTCCTTTGATTACGGATCTGGGAATGATTTTTGATTGGCCAAAGTCTGCATGGAGAGATAGAAACTATGAATTGTTCCGATGGGAGCAGTTTCCGAAGGTATTGTTCTTTGATTTTGACAGCTACAAAACCCAGGACGAATTTTTGAGTAGGCTTGCTTTTTTTGTGGAGAAGGAAGGATACAAGGGGACTTTTGTTGATTTTGATTTTATCAAGAGCCATCACGGATACAATGCCCACGACTATAAACCTCAGGACCTGGCAAGATTTTTTACTGAAGCAAATCGACAGGGGGTGGAACTTGGTGGAAAAGAAAAAATACTCCTGAGGATTCTTGTTAAAAATGGAATCGTCTTGGAAAATGGTGACGGAACTTATGAACCAGGGGAAGGAGCTATAATATCTTTCTCAAGGGAGTCTGTGGTTTCTCAAAGATATCAGCTTATGGCCCACGAAGCTTTCCACGGAATCTATTTTACTGATGCGGAGTTCAGGAAGTATTCAGACGCTTTGTACGACTCCTTTGATTCAAGGGCGTTGGACATGTTGAAAGCATTTTTCACGGCTTCGTCCAATCTTGAATATGATGTGAACGACGATTATCTTATGAAAAACGAATTCATGGCTTACATGCTACAGCAGGCACCCTCCAATGCCGGAAACTATTTTGTGACAAAAAGCACCTGGTATGGCGTAAGATTGGAAAGTCCTGCGGGCACTGACTATGTTATCAAAACCGATGGAAAAGATTTTACCAATGCATGCCAAAGCCTGAGCGAATATGTGGAGAGACGCTTCGGTTGTTGGGGTGGAAGAACATATCTGGTGACCAGAAAGTAATTGTACACGTCATGCTGAATTTATTTCAGCATCTCTTAATCACAGTCCACTTGGTCAATTCTGAGATTCCGAAATGAATTCGGAATGACACTTGATTAGACCGATTATAAGTCCTTGACACTTGTGTGTTTTTTTATGTCACACGGATTTGTTCAGGTCTAACGACCTTCACTGAGACCGATTGATAATTCTGGGAGTCTGGTCAAGCGTATATCCGATTGAAAACAGAAAGACACTCACTGGGGGCGCGTCCGTCACCTCGACCGTAGTGGAGAGGTCTATAAACCATTGTGATATAACAAATTACAGATTTCTCGACTTCGCTCGAAATGACATTTTATGAACTTTTTCAGTGGCCTCGGTTGATTCTGAGATTCCGAAATGAATTCGGAATGA
>JAZUEV010000167.1:0-1636 GCA_045640345.1 Treponema sp. | reverse complement strand
TCTATATTCCCAGTAGGCTCTTGAACATGATCTCTGGTGGAACATTTCTGTAAGATTACGAAGATTTCTTTTATCTACAATTTTTGTAAACATTCCCAATGGCAAAATATTTGCAATATCTTCTCTGGGAGTATCCAGTTCTTCCAGTTTTTTATATGCTTGTCTTATCTGTTCCAAACAATTTTCATAGATGGATTTTTTTTCTTCATCTTTTTCAATGCTTGGAGGCATGACAGCTTTGAACTCTGCGCAATTCACATAACGAGTGGACTGCTGCAAACGAGTAGGTCCTCCTGCGATATGTGTATACCACTCACGAACGACTCTTGCAGAAACTTCATCCAAACAAAGTTCAATATCCACATATTCCAAAGTACGACCGTGCCCTGAAATAATGCAGTCCTTTGCTCGACGGATGTTCTTTTCTACATCATCGATTGCTCCTCCCCAACAGACTCCTGCCATTTTACCGATTTTCTGTAGGGGGAATTTATCTGTGCTCTCAAAAATTTCTACTTTCATTTTTTAATCCACAAACATCTGTTCAATCAAGTCAGAATATTTTTCTGAAATCTTATAGCGAATCATTTCTTGTTTTGCTGAAAGTTCATCACCAACAGAGAAACTCTTTGACACCAAAACAAATTTGTTGATTTTTTCACAAGGTCTAAATCCTGTTTCCGGAGAGACTTTTTCATCAACCTCTTTTTCAAAAAGATTTAAAACAGTTTCATTTCTCAACAAAGATTCATAATCATCGAATGGAATATTCTGTGACTTTGCAAATTCTGTTAGATTTTCTTTGTTTGGAACAATAAGGACTCCCAAATATTTTTTGTCCTGTCCCATGACCATGGAACTTTCAATATAATCGCTGGCAGCAAGTCCTCTTTCAACCACAGCAGGCTCAACATTTTCACCACCCAACAAAACGATGGTATCTTTTGCGCGACCTGTGATTTTAAGTTCATTGTCATAAGTCAAAATTCCCAGATCCCCTGTATTGAACCAACCGTCCTTGTCGATTACATTTTCAGTCAAATCTGGACGCTTGTAATATCCCTTCATCAACTGATCTCCACGAACAAAAATCAATCCCTGGTTACCTGGTGGGAGAGGCTGGTCATTGACAGGAACCCCATGTTCTTCTTTTAAAACCTTGACCTCCCAACTTGGGAAGATTGAACCTACGCAACCTGGACGAGCTTCTTTGTAATATCTAAAACAAACAACTGGAGTGGTTTCCGAAAGTCCATATCCTTCCAAAAGATTAAGACCGACAGCTCTGTAGAAATCATCAATTTCTTTTTGCAAAGCTCCACCACCTGAAATAGCGATGGCAAGTCTACCACCAAATTTTGCACGCAACTTTTTAAATACCAATGCGTCACCAAGTTTGTGTAATGGCCACAAAAGAATAAAAGGCAAAAATCCTGCAAGACCGTCCAAAAATCTATTTCGCTTTTTAAGCCGACAGACATTTCCCACAATCTTGTCCCTGTTGTTTGCGTAATGGATTCCAACTGTAAGGAAGAAGTTGAAAAGCTTTAATGTGATGCCGCCTTTTTTGTTCATCGCACGCTTTACACCTTTTGCCAAAGAAGTCGGAGGCCAAGCGGTCTTAGGAAGACAATTA
>JAZUEV010000166.1:0-3649 GCA_045640345.1 Treponema sp. | reverse complement strand
GCCGCGGTCGGGACGCTGATTTTTCCTGCCACCACATCCTTCATAATTTCTAGTCGTTTTTTTGCCAAGTATCTCACCTCTTAATTATAATGGACAAAATCCCTTACGAATTCCCTGGACAAACTCCCTTACGAATAATTTACCAGTCACAATGTTTGAAAATTGTGATATAGACAAGAGTAAAAAACTGTGTTAATATGGTTCTACATTTTCGGGCTATAGCGCAGCTGGTTAGCGTGCATGTCTGGGGGGCATGAGGTCACCGATTCGAATTCGGTTAGCCCGACTTTGGCGATGGATAATTTAATCTGTCGCCTTTTTTTATTTACACACAGATTTGTTCAGGTCTCCATTCCATTCGTTTCACCCTCCCCTGTCGAAATGATTGTTTTTTTTTATTAACAATGTGATATATTTTGAACACCTGTCGTTTTCCATAAGACTGTTATTCTTGAGATTCTGAACCGAGTTCAGAATGACGATGGCCACCTACAAGTGTCATCGCTATAATCAATCGGTTATACGCTATTATCAACAAAGCCCTCAACGAGTATTATCGCTATAATCAATCGGTTGTTCTTGAGATTTCTCCACTGCGGTCGAAATGACTACGAGTTTTAGTGTTTTTTTGTGAAACAAAAAATTGACACCCATTGGTGGCAAAACTAAAACTTGATAGCAAGACATCCTAGATGGCTTGCGTAGATTTCTCCACTGCGGTCGAAATGACGGCGACCACCTATGAGTGTTATTGCTATGTTTAATCGGTTATACGCTATCACCAACCACGCCACCTACAAGTGTCATCGTTATAATCAATCGGTCATACGCTATTATCAACCACACCACAAACCTGTGTCATTGCTATAATCAATCGGTTGTTCTTGATGCGGTCGAAATGACGGTGGCCACATATTTAGAAATGCCCTCTATCAAAATTCAGAAAATTATAGTACAATAAAAAATAAAAACACAACAAAAGGAGCATATCGTGAAATTCATAATAAATCACCAACTAGAAATAATGTTTGTTTTGGGATGTTTTTGTTTATTGCTGGCAGTTTTTGGAATTATCATGAAAATCCAGCCAAAGAAAAAGAAGATTTCATTGATTATGGTGGAAATTTCAACCATGATTCTTCTTTTCGCCGACCGATATGCCTACATCTATCGAGGAAATATCACACAGACTGGCTATTATATGGTGAGAATCTCCAACTTTCTTGTTTTCACCATGAACTATGTGATTCTCGATGCCTACAACACTTATATGCAGTCACTTCTCAGGCAGCTGGGACATCAAATCAAAATAATCAAGCTGCTAAGAATCATTCGACCGATTACTATAATTGGAGTTTTTTTGATTGTCCTTTCCCAATTCACGGGGCTTTATTACACTTTCGACGAATACAACCTTTATCACAGGTCAAGCGGATTTATCATCTGTTATATTCTCCCACTTTTGATGATGATTCTGCATCTGTGTATTTTATTAAAAATCCGACAGCATATTAGAAAAGTGATTTTTTATTCACTGATGATTTTTTCAATTCTCCCTCTTTCGTCCTCCATAATCCAGATTTTTGCTTATGGAATTTCTCTTACAAATATTTCAATCGGTTTGTCAGCGGTTATTCTTTTTGCACTAGCCATTGAAGATAGAAATCAGGTTCTGGTTGAAGCAACACAAAAGGAAATCGACAACCTTATTGTCCTCAATAAAACTTCCAATGAACAGTTCAGACAGACCGCCTTGGCTTTGGCAACCGCTATCGATGCAAAGGATGAATACACCCATGGACATTCAAGGAGAGTCGCAGAATATTCAAGGCAGATTGCAAAATTGACTGGAAAATCTTTGGACACCTGCGAAAAAGTCTATTTTGCCGCCCTGCTCCATGATGTGGGAAAAATCGGTATTCCTGATTCAATCCTCACAAAAGAAGGACGACTTACTGATGAGGAATTTTCAGTCATAAAGCAGCACCCGGAACTTGGAAACAATATTCTCAAGGAAGTCAGCAGTTCCCCATATCTGTCAATCGGTGCTCACTATCACCACGAAAAATACAACGGCAAGGGATATCCAGATGGACTTTCAGGCGAGGACATTCCTGAGCTGGCAAGAATTATTGCAGTTGCGGATGCCTATGACGCTATGACCTCAAGCAGAAGTTACAGAACTCCATTGGCACAGCAGAAGGTTCGTGAAGAATTGGTAAGGGGACTTGGCACACAGTTTGACCCGGAGTATGCCACAGCCATGATTCATATTTTGGACAAGGACACAGAATACACTCTCAGGGATGATATCCATAGATTTGACGGACATCTTGGTGAATATACTTTTGATGAATACAAAAAAAAGTTTACCGACGGAATCTCTATTTCAAATCACATCACAAGAATCTCCTTTACTTATGAATCCCTTGAGAAGAATGACGACTGTGTTCCATCTATTATTGTTTTTGATTCGCTGGACGGAAAAAACTATGCCGATGAAGCCAACCAGAAAAAAATGGACTACACAGATTTTTGTGAAATATCATTCCAAGGAAATATTGTTCCCGGCCAAATCCGAGACTGCAATATGAAGGAATATGAAAACGACAGAAACGGATCCATGGACAAAAACGAGGCTTTCATTGAGACCGTAAGACAAAGAGACCATGTTCAAATAAAAATCATCTTTGCTGAAAAGATTCGTGAATACACTCTTGCATTGCGGGACCGCTCACAGTTTGCCTTCATTTCTATTGCAGGAAAAAAATGTGTCATCAGCGATTTTATGGTTCATAAATTTGAGACCCCGGTGGAAGACGGTTATATAAAAAGGATTGCAGAAGAAATCAGTTATATCAGAGGAAAAGAGGAAGGCGACCTTAAGAATCTGGAGATTGCGGGATGGAGAGAAAATCATTCCGACGGTATTTTGTTGAAGGACAAACTTAAATTCTCATTCCACACCATGAGTCTTCCTGCTGCAAACCGTTTGTGGCATTGTCCAATTCTCGTTATCTACACTTCCAACAATGGAAAAATCAACGGACCTGATTACAGGGAATTTGCATTGGTCAGATTTGATGGCGAAAGTTGGGAAGAAGACGAGGCCAGCACAAACCAGATAAAAGTTTCTTTTGACTCAACCTTCTCCAGCTGGGATGATTGGAAAAGACAGAACCATGAAGGACTGGACTGTACAATCACTATTGAAAAAAAGGAAAACCAAATCCTTCTGACAGCAAAAGACGGCGGAATCAAAATGGAAAACACCACCACCCTTTCCGAAGACATTCCAAAACTCTATTGCTCCTTGACCGGCGACCAGGTAGCCATCACCGCAATCAGGGTAAAGGAAGAGTGAACAGCTGTCGAAGGCTAATAAATTTTGTCATTTCGACCGTAGTGGAGAAATCTCATAAATAACCAATTTTTTTAGATTTCTCCATTCCGTTCGTTTCACTCTCTCCAGTCGAAATGACTTTTGTTCTGTCCGCCACACTCTCCCAGTCGAAATGACTTTTGTTCTGTCTGCCGCACTCTCTCAAGCCAAAATGACTGTTGTTTTTTAGTGTCATGCTGAATTTATTTCAGCATCCCAAACATCAATAGTCGTCTATTGTTTAAAGAGATCCAGAAACCAATTCGG
>JAZUEV010000165.1:0-10724 GCA_045640345.1 Treponema sp. | reverse complement strand
GGTCTCCTTAATTGTCAATTTGCAAATTCAATGCGAATTTTATGTCCAAATTTTTCAATATAAAAATAAAAGAAAAATATATTTGTTACGACTTTTAGAGATTCCCAAAGTAAAAAAAATTCGATAGAATGTGCTTGTTTTAAGCATTGTAATTTTAAGGATTAAAACTCGATAGAAATATCTAATATTCCGTGCATCTTTAAAAAGTATTTTTTAGAGATTCCAAAATACAAAAAAATGTGTTATACTGAATATATGAATTTTGAAAACGATAAAATAGAAACCCAGCGTTTGGTTTTGAGAAGATTCAATTTGGATGATGCAAAACGGGTATCGCAAATCTGTAACAGTGATGAAGTCTGGAGAGGAACCCTTGCCCTGCCCCACCCATACACGGAAGATTCAGCTAAATCATGGATAAATCGACACGATGAAAATTTTGAAAAAAACTTTTGTCACGATTTTGCAATCACAGACAAAAACACAGGCGAACTTTATGGATGCATGGGAATGTTCATGGACATGGCAAATAAAAATGGTGAACTAGGTTACTGGATTGATCCGAAATTTTGGAACAAGGGTTATGCAACGGAAGCAGCAAGCGCAATGATTGAATATGGATTTAAAATCAAGGGTCTCCACAAAATTCACGCAAGACATTTTGCATCCAATCCAGCATCAGGTCGGGTTATGGAAAAATGTGGAATGAAAAAAGAAGGTGTACAGGAAAAAGAGATTTTTAAAATCGACCGGTATGAGGATGTCGTTCTGTACGCAATCATAAAAGACTAAAATGCATTTCATAAAAGCAAAATCAATTTTAACAAGCGGCGGTGGGACTGGAATGAATGTCTATCGCGGTTGCACACATGGTTGCATTTATTGTGACTCTCGAAGTCTCTGCTATCACACACCCATACCATTTGAAGATATTGAAGTAAAAGAAAATGCTGTGGAACTTTTGGAAGATGCATTAAAAAACAAACGCAAAAAAATAATGATTGGAACAGGTTCCATGTGCGATCCATATATGCCTTGCGAAAAAGATTTAAAGATTTCAAGGAGATGTTTGGAAGTAATTGATCGTTATGGATTTGGTGCAACTGTCCATACAAAAAGCAATCTTGTTTTGAGAGATTTTGATCTGCTTGAAAAAATCAATTCAAAAACAAAAGCAGTTGTGCAGACAACTTTAACCACCAGCGATGATAAGCTTTGTAAAATGATTGAACCAAATGTCTGTAATACCACACAAAGATTTGAAGTTTTGATGGAAGCAAAAAAAATTGGACTTCCTTCTGTTGTTTGGCTTTCACCGTTTCTTCCTTTCATCAATGACACTAAAGAAAATATTGTCCGACTTTTGGAAATGTGTGGCGATGCAAATGTAAAAGGAATTATTATCTTTGGAATTGGACTTACACTGCGGGATGGAAACCGAGAATATTTTTACAAATGCTTGGACAAAGATTTTCCTGGACTAAAAAATCAGTACATAAAATCTTTCGGAAATTCTTATGAAATCTCCAGTCCCCATAATTCCTATCTTATGAAAATTATAAAAGACTTTTGCACGAAGCACAAAATTCTTTGCAACCCAGATGAAGTTTTTTCCTATCTCAATAAGTTTGAAGAAAGGGATGACCAGCTTTATCTTTTTTAAATTTCCAGTTCAGCAACCTTCACTTGGTTTCGTCCATTGTTCTTTGCAAAATAAAGACACTTATCCGCACTGTCGATCCAATCTTTTTCATCAAAGGATGAATGAAGCAAACTGATTCCGGCACTTAATGTGAAAGATGAATTCGGAGCAAAATCAAAACGGGTGTTTGAAAATTCTTCACGAATTGATTGAACCAAAAATATAACATTGGCTGCCATGTTGTCTTCAAAAATCAAAACAAATTCTTCTCCACCAAATCTAAATGCACGGCGGGTCGAACCAATATTTTTTTTGATTATATCTGCCAAAGTAATAAGCACTTCATCCCCAGCAGTGTGACCATATTTATCGTTCACCTTTTTGAAAAAATCAATATCCATTATAACCAAAAATGGATTAATGCTTTCACTTTTCTTCAGGTTGATGATTCTGGAAATTGTTTCATCCATGGCTGTTCGATTGTAAAGTTTTGTCATTGGCTCTATCTTCAATTCTTCAATCAGCTGGTTCTGTTTTTTATAGCTTTCATGGATATATTCAAACTGTTTTGCCTGGGACTTCATAAGAGAACGAGCATAAATGTATGAAAAAATAATGCAAGCCAAACAGCAAACCAAAGTAAGAGCCTTGTACGCAGGTTCACCAGAATGATTGTCCGTCCAAAAAGAAATGCATGTGAGGATAAAAATTGGAATGTCGCAAACAAGAAGCAGCTTTAATATTTTTGTTTCCCCAAACGATGCGCAAATAAAAAAAATGAAAGCAGGTGCAATCAAAAGCAATTGGAAAAAATTATGGAATATGGATAAAACACCAGCAATTATCATAAGGCACATGGAAGTTGCGTGGTTGATTTTTTCTACTGAGATTTTTCTGGAAGACAAAAGTGTTACGGTCAAAAGACTTCCAAAATTCAAAAGGCTGGGTGTTATGATTCTAAGCAAGACATAAGAAAAACTTGAGTCCACCCTTTCGCCGTGCATCAAAAGAGTTGTGTATGAATAAATTTCTATTGCCAAAATCAAGAAGGCCAAAGACCATCCAAGCTTTAAAATTTTTTTCTGCCATCTGCGTTGATTATTCTGTTTGTACTGATTAAAATTATATCTTTCCTGTTCCATCATAACGTCCTTCTTGAAATTTTATTCAAAACTCTCAATACAAAAAATTGAAATATCATTGGCAGTAATTTCTTTTTGTTCAGTGGCATCCATTGTGGCTACCCCGTCACCTTTTTGAAAACCATAGTCTCCGAAATTTCCATGGTTACCGCCTGTTAAAATTTTTTCAGTAAAATTGGTTGGAAGATTTTTTTTGTATTTTTCATATTTATCTTTTTTTAATACACCATCCTCGCTTCCAAAAATGCTCAGGACTTTTAAATTACTTTTGGAAATATCTTTTGTGGAATATGCCGCCAAAAGTATAAGACCCTTAAAATCTTTTTCGTGTTTTGAAATATAACTTGCAGCCATTGCACCACCCAATGAATGACCTGCCATATACCAGTTTTTAATTTCTGGATGATTTTTTAAATATGGATCAGCGGCGGAAATTTTTAGTATGGCCAAATCCGATGGCATTTTCAACAGAAAACATTTTATCCCTTTTTCGGCACACTTAATCATTAACGGAAGATATGATTCAAAATTCACAAGTGCCCCTGGATAAAAAATCAGTCCCACATCAGTTTCGGAAGACGGACTTATAATAAACGCATCGTCCAAATTTTCAATCGAAACAGACGCATTTTCTTCTATAAAATCATCAATGTGGAAATTGCTTTTGTAGGAAGCACAAGACGAGAATACAAGAAGCAGACTAAAAAGCAGTAAAGCAAATAATTTATGTTTTTTCATATTTTCCCTTCAATGATTTTTCTGTCAACATAAGTTCGCAAATAACAAAAATCTGTTGCTAGAAAAAATGGGTCTCTCCAAAAAGTCCTCGCTTTTACACAAGGACTTTATTTATCAATTTTTCAACTTTCGTTTTTGAGATCTCTCCACTGCGGTCGAGATGACAAACGTTTTAACATAGGTCGAGATGACAAACATTTTCATATTTTTCATTCCTCAACTTTCGTTTTTGAGATCTCTCCACTGCGGTCGAGATGACAAACTTTTTAACTTAGGTCGAGATGACAAACTTTTTCATATCTTTCATTCCTCAACTTTCGTTTTTGAGATCTCTCCACTGCGGTCGAGATGACGAACGTTTTAACATAGGTCTAGATGACAAACATTTTCATATCTTTCATTCCTCAACTTTCGTTTTTGAGATCTCTCCACTGCGGTCGAGATGACAAACTTTTTAACATAGGTCGAGATGACGAACGTTTTTTCATTTTTCATCTTTCATTTTTCATCTTTCGTGCATATTGCCAAACAATTCCTGCGACAATCAAAACCAAGCCAATTCCGTCGGTCAAAAGTCCTGGGAAAATCATCAGAAGTCCACCGGCAATCAAAATCAATCTTACGGCAAGAGACATTGGTCGATTCAAAAATCCTTCCAACGCTGAAGAGACTGCGAAGATTCCAATAAAAGATGTCAGAGAAATCAAGATGACTTCCCAGACTGTGGTGTTTATCAAAATCAAGGACGGACTTAGACAAATGACATAAGGAACAATGAATGCGGCTATGGCTAGTTTTGATGCAGTGAAAGCTGTTTTCATTGGATTGGATTTTGCTATTGCGGATCCAGCGTATGCGGCCAAGGCAACTGGAGGTGTAATATCGGCAACAATTCCAAAATAGAAAACAAAGAAATGGGCAGCCAAAGCAGGAACTCCCATGCGAATCAAAATAGGTGCACAGGTTGCGGCCATGATACAATAGTTGGCAGTCGTAGGAACACCCATTCCCAAAACGATGCAGCACAACATTGTCAAAACCAGGGCGATTATCAAATGGTTGTTCGCAAGAGCGATGATTCCGTTTATCAATTCATTGGCCAATCCAGTCATGGTTATTGAACCAGAGATAATTCCAGCAACACCACAAGCGGCGGCAACTGTTATACATCCCTTTCCACCAGATTCCAAAGCGTCCAAACATTTTGAGAAAGTGATTCTATTACCCTTGTTGAAAATTCCAACCACGATTGCAAGAACAATGGACAAGCTGGCGGCTCTCTGGATGGTCATAAAATTACCGCTGACCCAGACAACCAACATCACCAATGGCAAAAGAAGATAGATTTTTTTTACAAGGATTTTAAAAACAGGAAGATCTTCTTTTTTGATTCCACTGAGTCCCAACTTTTTTGCCTCAAGATGGACAGAAATAAAGATTCCCGCAAAATATAAGACGGCAGGAAGTATGGCTCTTACCAAAATATTTGAATAAGGCACACCAACAAAATCGGCCATAAGAAAAGCTGCTGCTCCCATAATAGGAGGCATAATCTGACCACCTGTAGATGCGGCTGCCTCAACTGCTCCAGCGAATTCACTTTTGTAACCAGTTTTTTTCATCATTGGAATTGTGACAGAACCAGTCGTAACTGTATTGCCAACAGATGAACCTGAAACCATTCCACAAAGGGCGGAAGAAATTACGGCAACTTTCGCAGGTCCTCCAGAATATTTTCCAGCCACACAGTTGGCCAATTGGATAAAGAAATTTGAAATTCCTGTCCGTTCAAGAAATGATCCAAAGATGATAAACACCACAATATATTTTGAACAAACATTTACCGGGGTCGCAAAAACTCCTTCCTTTGTATAAAAAAGATTTCGGATAAAATATCTTACTCGTCCAAAGAAATTTGGATTTGTCAAACCGACAGTCAAAGCATAGATTATAAAAACCGCAGCCACACAAAGAATTGGAACACCAACACAGCGCCTGGTCAATTCCAAAAGAGCAAGAATTCCGATGACCCCAATCACAATCTGGTATGGCAAAAATCTAGTTCCCTGCTGGATGATGGTATGGGCATTGAATGTGAAATATAAAAAGGCCCCCGTTCCCAAAACCATTATCAAAATATCGTACCAAGGAATATAGTTTGGTCGAACAGATTTTTTACTTGCGGGATAAATCAGATATCCTGCCAAAACAATCAGTCCCATAAATGATGTGAGACGGATTTCTTCCAAGAAAGTTGCAAAGAGAGTCATGTAGATGCACCACAAAGAAAAAGCCACAAGCAAAATCCTTATGATGATTTTTGGAACCCCAGTCCAAATTCGCTGGTTGGATTCCTTGTCATATTTTTTCATAATGGCATCAATGTCATCTTGGGTAGACTGATTTACGTTCTGATTTTCATTCATATTTTATTCCTTTGTCGCAACGGTGATTCCATGTTCCGCATAATATTTAGCAGCACCTGGATGAAAAAGAGCAGCCATTCCAGTTGTGGCATTTTCAACAGTCAATTCCCTGCCCTTTGCATTTTCTTTTGCAATATCCTGGGCGTGGTCAAAAATGGCTGCGGTCATATTGTAAACAGTTTCATCATCAAGATAGGAAGAAACTATTACAGTTGCCTTGACGGTGATTGTCTCCACATCTTCGTTCTGACCATTGTAAGTTCCAGCCGGAATTTTGAGAGGCGCATAATAAGGACAATCTTTCAAAATCTTTTGTCGAAGTTCACCGTCAACATTTATAAGATAAGCTCCGTTTGTTGTTGCAAGTTCTGTTATTGCGGAAGTCGGTGCTCCAGCAACAATAAATGCAGCCTGAATATGTTTATCCTTCAAAGCCTCCTTGCTTCCTTCAAAACTTTGGTACTGAGGTTTAATGTCGTCCAAAGTCAACCCCGCAGCCGTCAAAACATCAATCGCATTAAAATAGACCCCCGAACCAGCTTCTCCAATTGAAACAGACTTTCCCTTCAAGTCGTAAACCGATTTTAAATTTGGATCCATGGTGACAATCTGGACAGTCTCTGCGTACAATCCACCAAGGACACGGAAATCATGGGTGGGACCATCCTTTGCAAAAGATTTTTCACCTTTCCAAGCGTATGCCATAACATCGGACTGAGTAAATCCAAGCTGAAAATCTCCATCCTGAATTGACTGGATATTTACTTTTGACCCTCCAGTGGAAACGGCTGTAACTTTTGTGTCTGCATAATTGGTGATGTATTGGGCAATGACACCGCCATAAGAATAATAAGTTCCCGCAGTTCCTCCAGTTCCGAACATCATGCGACCATTTCTTGAACAGCCCACAAAAATCAATGGACATAAAAAAAGTGCAATAAAAAAATTAAATCTTCTTTTCATACTTTCATTTTAACAGAATTGTGATAAAATTAAAACAATGAATTTTGGAAATTTCTAAAAAATGTAATTTTTAGTGATGCCAAATTCTAATTTTTTAGGAGCATGACATGGTAATAACAATTTCAAGAGAATATGGAGCAGGTGGTCGAAGTGTGGCAAAAGCTCTTTCTGAAAAATTAGGTATTCCTTGGTACGACCAGGATTTTATGGAAGAAACAGCTAGAGACAGTGGATATGAATTGGACACAATAAAATCTGAAGGTGAAGAACTAAGTCAGTTCGATGAATTTTTGGACTACATTATGAAAACCAATGTTAGTTACAACAGTTCCCACGACGCAATTTTTGAAGCACAAAAAAACGAAGTCCTTAAACTTTCAGCCACTCCATGTATCATTGTTGGACGACTTTCAAATTTTATTTTGAAGGAAAATGGAATAAAGACTTTCGATATTTTTCTCCATGCAGATATGGAACATAAAATCCAGAGAATCGGTGAACTTAAGGAAAACGGTAAAAAGGATTTGAAAAAGTTTATTGAAAAACGAGAATCCCTCCGTCGAAATTATTACAAACATTACACAAAGAAAAATCTTGGTGATTATGGCGACTACACAATTTCCGTGGACACCGGGGTTTTGGGAATTGATGGAACTGTTGAAATGCTTGCGTCTGTAATCAAGAACATTTCTAAATAGGTGCCCAAAAATTTTTGACAAAAGATTCTAAAAATTACAATTTGAAATTTCTTGACGAATCTCCAAAAATTGGATTTTTGAATTTAAACAAAAAAAGGAAAACAATGTATTGGTTGATTTTATTTGTGGCTGGATTATTTGAAGTAGTCTGGGCAGTGGCAATGAAATACGCAACAGGTGATGGAAATAAAATTATCGGTTGGAGCGTGGTGGCGGTTGGCTACGTATTGAGTTCTGTCTTTTTGGCTTTGGCGATGAAAAAAATTCCTTTGGGAACAAGCTATGCCATTTGGACAGGAATCGGTATTCTGGGGACAACAATTTTTGGAATCCTATTTTTTAAGGAGACCATTTCCTTCCCACAACTGATTTGTGTGCTGTTGATTTTGGCAGGCATAATTGGTTTAAAACTTTTGTCAAAAAATTAAGAAAAACGGTTAGCGAAATGTACGAGATTCAGGATTTAAAAGAGCATCTAAAAAATAAGCACAACTTGCCTGTGGAACAGAATCAGGAACAGGATTTAAGGAACATTGGATATTATCATGGATACAAGGGATATAGATTTATTCGTGAATCCAATAACCCAATCAATTTTACGGCATTCGGTCAGATTGTTGCGTTGAATAATTTTGATATGCAGCTGAAAGGAATTTTTTATCCCCATCTTATGTTCATTGAAAACGCTTTGAAAAGTTATGTAATCGAAGCCACATTGGAAGAATGTCAAAGTGAAAAAATGTCGGATATCTATAAACAAGGTTTGACTTATTATAAAGAAAATTTTACTAAAGGCAGCAAAAATTATGTGAAGGAATTTAAAAAACGCATGGACTTGGAAATGAGAATTTCCACTGCATTGACAAGGGATTACACATTGGGAAAAAAATATGTCTCTCATTTTTACAACCAGGACAAGGAGATTCCAATTTGGGCAGCATTTGAAAGTCTAACATTGGGAGAGTTTGGAAATTTTTATTCATGCTCCAACAAAAATATTCGCAACAAAGTTTCACAAAGACTGAACCTTCCAGTAAATTTAAATGACGATGGTTTTTTACCTGCCGAAATTATTTTCACTTTGAAAAATCTGCGGAACGCTATTGCCCACAATGGAATAGTTTTTGACACACGATTTGCTACATCAAAAATTCCAAACAGAATCAACAGACTTTTGATACAGGAATTAAAAATCAAGCACATTGATTTCAACTACATAATTTCTTACGTGGCATTGATTGTTTATCTTTTGGTTAACTTGGGAGAAAATAAAAAAGCCAAAAGTTTTATTCAAGAATTCAACAAGCTCCATGAAATCCTAAAAAGCAAACTGCCAAGTGAATGTCTGAATCAAGTAAGGGGAACTTTTTACGAAAGCACAATCAAATCCTTTGGAGATTATTTTGGGACCGAATTCAAATGTTGAATTGATTTTGCCACACTCCTTTAGGGGTTGAGTTGATTGATAATAGGTCTGTCCGATTAATTATTTTCAGACACTTGTAGGAGGCCGGCATTCTCCAAGCAGCTATCGCTACACTCACCTTTATTAAAAACATTGCTATAAATTTCGAGTTTTAGAGTTTCACTATTGACAAAATCCACATAAATAAGTAGATTGAAAAAAGATTACGGTGAAACTTTCGGGTGACACTTCAGAAGGGAGCAGATTCGTCGGCTCCTTTTTTTGTTTAATACATTTGGTTCAAAAAAAATTCCCCTCGGTTTATGCACTAGAAATTGCACTCCTTAGAAATGTCCTCCAGTCTTGCGTCAAGCATCTTCGTCTGCTCGTCCGTTAGCCCGAACTCCTTCACCACATCCTCTCGGCTGATTTTGAATTTGTTTATGACCGTTATCGCGTTTTCCACCGCTTCCATGTTTTTTCCTTGCTCGATGCCTTCTTCCAGGCCAAGCTGTTTTGCGTATGCGTGTTCTGCTTTTAGCTCCATTTCCCAAGTCATAAACTGTTTCCTCCATGTTGGCTTGCGCTTGGCCCAATCGACCTTGCTGCCAAGGACTCTTTCATAGTCGGATTCTTCCTTGTTCTCGCACAGGTAAAGGAAGAAGTTTTCTTTGTCCCTGTCTGGCATTGTAGCATATTTTTTTGCGTTGAAAAAGATGGCTGTGGTCCCATCTCCCATTTCCGTCTTGCCGTCCTCTATACAAATATTCCTGAACGTGTACACAGGATACCCCTTGTCGAAAGGGTCGAACATGCAGATGAATATTATATACGACCTGGGCAGCATCCTGAAGTCCATCCCCTTTTCCAGGCTGTCCACGTCCATGATTCCACGGTAGTAGCGGCACCTGAACGGCAGGTTTTTCCGGTCCATGACCTGCATCTCGATATCGTACACCTCATCCTCGCCCTCCACGTAGACATCCGTCCTGATCCCTTTTGCCCCACAGTCCACGTCCACAGTCTTTTCTCCCTGGACAAAATTTATGGACCGGATTTTCTTCCCAAGCAGGATCTCCAGCAGCCTGCGGCACAATTCGGGGTCGGATGTCATAACTTTATAAAATATAAAACCGTCGGCAAGTGTTGCCTTTTCCCATTTTTCCGAAAGCGACTTGTATTTGTCGTAATTGATTTTCATTTGGCCTCCTATACTTGAATCGATGAAATGGATGCACATTTTTTTACATCCCCTACAATATATATGTGCAATGGAAATGCAAAATCCGCCTCAAAATGCAGATAAAATTTTGTTATAATTTGGTTGGTTACCAGGGGGGTGCCCCTGGACTCCCGCTTTTTTCAAGGGCGTTGCCCTTGGACTGCTTTTCCAAGTTCACTTGGAGGGTTTGTCAGAAGGGGGGGGCAACTCCGAACAAATCCGTTTGTAAATTCAACCCCACGAGTTTCAGTGTTTTTTTGTGAAACAAAAAATTGACACCCATTGGTGGCAAAACTGAAACTCGATAGCAAGACTTCGCAGAAGGCTTGCGTGGATTTCTCCACTGTGGTCGAAATGACGGATTTTTTTTTATAAAGGCATCAATTAATATTTCCACGAGTTTCAGTGTTTTTTTGTGAAACAAAAAATTGACACCCATTGGTGGCAAAACTGAAACTCGATAGCAAGACTTCGCAGAAGGCTTGCGT
>JAZUEV010000164.1:0-6869 GCA_045640345.1 Treponema sp. | reverse complement strand
CCACTGCAAAACGTTTTTTCCATCTTTAAAAGAGTAGATGCGTAGATTTTCTTCTATATTATTGCGGAGGATTTCATAGATTTCTTCGTTTTCAACCCATCTTCCATAGCAATAATTTTTTGGAGCATAAGGAAGCTCTGCCCTGAAAATCAAATTATCTGGTTGTCCTCTAGTGTTCTTGTCCGTAAAATAATTTTCGGTAAAAAGCATTTCCATTTTTGCATACTGATTATAATATCCATTGTAATCGTAGTCAGTAATTTTGTTGAAGAACTCCAATAGATTAAAATAATGACCGTCAAAACTGTAGCCACTTGTTTTATGATCAACGGAAACACCATGGTCGCAGTAAATGTCTATCTGATTTTCACCAAAAAAACAGACTCCTGTGTAAATAGAGTCACCATCTTCCCAAGCATAAGACCACATTTGGTTTTTCAAATAATTTTTAATGCCATCCGTATTCAAATCTTCCTGCAAAAATTCTGGACGCTGGGCTTTCAAATATCCACCGAAAATCCAACCGAATTTGGACGCACCTTTGTTCAAACTAGGCGGAACCAAAATTTCAACCCAGGGAGCAGTAATACCGTCAATGGTTTCTTCATCACCAATGGACACAACTTTTACCGGCAGTCGATGAGGCAATCCACATAGGCGGTTCGATTTTAGTGAAGGTTTGTCCCTGACTCTTAATCCGTCTGAAGCGTCAACATACATGGTGTCGATAATTTTTTCGTCCTTATAAAAACGAGTCGTATCTGCAAAAACCAAGCCCGCTGAAAAAATCAAGGCGCTAAAAAGAAGAATCATTTTTTTCATATCGTCCACCAAAATAAAGAACCAATGCCACTAACCTAGTGGAGTCCCCAAAATCATTTTTCACCTTTCCTGATTACAACCAGATTTCTTTCGTGGTCTTCCAAAAAAGGAACGGTCATAGAAATCTTTTCGTACTTTGGAATCTGTGGTTTTACCTCATCCATTTCCGTCTGGATTTTTTCAGCACGAGCTTTGTATGCGGCAATCGCTCCACCCTTTTTGCACATTCCCAACAAAAGATAAGCAATCTTTTTGTCAAATGGATGGAAAGCTCTAAAAACTTCCAAATCAAAAGACTCCTTTGGAACACGGTCAGCCTGAAGACAAAGGACTTCCACATTTTCAAGCCCCATGTGCTCAATGGCGTCGGTCAAAAAAATGCAACGCCTCTCCATTCGCTCAACCAATGTAAAATGCTGGTCGGGAAAAGCGACTGCCAATGGAAGCCCCGGACATCCACCTCCACTTCCAATATCACCAATCTCCAGGACCGATTTTTTTGATGCAGACTGAATGGACTCAACAATTTTTGAAAGATGGGGAACTGCAACCAAAGTATCCAAAACATGGTTCACAGCCAATTCGTCCGGGGAATCTGCTTTCATAAGATTGTAAGTCTGGTTACATTCCAAAACATCAGCGATGTAGATTTCCAACTGTTTTTTTTGCTGGTCCGAAAAATCAAGACCAATCTTCTGCAACCCTTGTTCAAGTTTTTCTATCATCTTACGCCTGACCCTAAATCAATAAGAAGCTCCAATTTCCAGCTTGGATCAATTGTTCTCATGGTAACAAGATTCCCTGTTTTTGTTGCTACCAAATCATTTCGCTGACTCAATTGATACATATAAGAATTCTCGTCAGTAATATTCTGTGTCACAGCGGCGGCAGTTTTATAAGAATGGATACCATTTGCACCAGTGTCCGCCTTGAACAAAAGATGGAAAGTTTCGTTTCTAACTCCAGCTGTAGATTGATAACGACGGTCCCCAGTCACCAAGAATGTTCCATCCTCCTGCAAATCGGAAATATAGATGGACTTGCATGTGTGGAGCAAATCATAACCGTTAATCTTAAAACGAAGAACCCTGGAACCGCTACCCTTGATGTCGCTGGCATTGGGGACATTTTGAGTATCGCTGGATTTTTTTGAATCTTCAAGTTCGTTCAAAACTTTTTTCAAAAGATCGTTGGTTTCTTCGGTGGATTTTGAATTGGCTGTCCCATTTAAAATATTACCAAGACTTCCGTTTCCGTTCAACAGTTGAATTTCCTCTGGACTAATGTTGCTTAAAACTTTTTCCACTGAAGGAGTTGTGTCGGTAATTTTTTCAACAGGCTTTATTTCTTCGCTAGATTTTTCCGACGACTTTTTATTTGACCCCGGTTTGTAATAAGAAGAACCAAGCACAGGACTGCTGATTGTTGGCATGCTAGGTGATGAGATAGACGGGAATCCTGACGACTGGGCAAATGCAGCTGTTCCCAAAACAGTTAAAAATCCGAGTACAATTTTTTTTGAAAGATTAAAGATGCTCAAGGCTTTCCTCCACATATTCAAGTCTTGTAGTAAGTTCGGCAATGGTTTTTGTGAGTCTGTCACGCTCTTTTTCAAGTTTTGTGCGTGGGTCAACGTTCACAGCTTTTTTCTTCATCATGGCGATTACGGAATCCGGACTTTTTCCATTCTTCAAAGCCTCCGTAGCCTGATTTCTTTGGTCGGGCTTTTTGATGGATGCCATAATCTTCATGTTTTCAAAACCAAGTTCAGCGTTATCATCTGGAAGTGTCCCAACTGCTGCAACCGTTCTAGCTGTGCTTCGAGGCAACTGTAAAACTCTGTCCAGATAATCTTCATATCGGATAGAATTTTCTTCACAAAGAGTGTGGGCCTTGGATAATTTTCGACCAAACTCCAGCATAAGTTTTCCGTTGGGCACAATGAACTGCTCCTTGATTTCCTTGGTCAATTCCTCAAGCTCAGGGAACTGGGACAAATCCATCTTGTAGTAACCCTTCTGTTCAGCAATCTCCAAAAGTCCATGGAATCTTGCCCAGAACTGGTTATTATGCACACGACCTTTGTGTGGTGGTTCCTTTCCACCGTTGGCAGCAATATCATCCTCGTTCTGAAGATGATGGGTATACTCGTGGATTGCAGTGTAAATCACCTGATTGTCGGTCTTGAAATTCTTGTTGTGCAAAAGAATCTCCCGTGTCTCAGGCTTGTAAAGTCCGTTGACCCTTTTGCTTTCCTTTCCCGTCATCACAACCGTAAACTCCAATGATGTGTCGGCAATGTCCAGCAGAATCTCTTTTATCTTTTCGTTATCCATTACAATTTCCTTCTATTATATACAACATTTTTTAATCCAAAAATCCCTGAGCACCCAAAATCAAGGAGGCGGCAACGGTTGACGCAGTTTCAGTCCTCATCACACGGTTACCCATGCTCAACCTTGAAAAACCATTTTCCTCCAAAAACCTTCGCTCCCCATCAGTCCATCCACGCTCCGCACCAATGGCTGCCACTGCAACATTTTTTTTTGGAGGAGACTTCAAGAGATTTTCCCACAATCCTCCAGACGGATTTATATTGTCCAAGGCGTAGGCATCAAAATCACCATGGCGACTTTTGATTTTATCCAGACAATCAGCCAATGACGAATGGATAAAAAGTTCAGGCACATGGGTTCCAGCAGCTTGAACAGTTCCATCAAGCAACATCTGGTAACCTGCATCGCTTGTGGCCAAATCGGATTTGAGATATGATTTTTCTCCAAGCTCCGTAACTGTCAAATGGACTTCGCAAACACCAAGGGCGGCCATGTCCCTCAAAAGTCTTTTCAACTGTATGGGTCGGGGAAATCCAATTATCATAACCAGAGGATTAAGGGGTTTTCCATCTCCAGTGGGTTCAAAATCAAATTGGATGCATCCTTTGTCAAAAGTCTTTCGTCCTTCGGTGACTTTCTCAATATCCATTGACCGAATTTTAGCAATCCCCGACCGTCCACCGATGATACCAGCGGAAAAACAGTCGCCAACCTTTTTGTGGAGAATCTTAACTATATGTTCGCCCCGAGAATCCTGAATATCCAACGGTTTTGAAATTTCATCCTCAGAAAAAAGACAAATGTTCATTTCTACCATTATATCATAATTTTCATCCATTGACAATTGAATGATGGACCACGTAACTTCCGTCCCTTAATTTTGTTCATTTAACAAAAGAGTCCAAAAGTCCGAAATTTATAGGTGGGTGAGCCGGACTTGGGCTCAAGGGGTTAGAAATGAATTTTATTAAGAAATCTTTTGTGTTTTTGGCATCTCTGCTGATTTTTGCGGCTGGAGCTTTTGCAGTTCCTGGAATGGTCCAATATCTTCCAGACTCTTCCGGCGAATATGTTTATTACTTGGACAAAACTTTTTCTCGCACATCCTATCTGGGATTTTTGTACTACAATGACAGCACTTATGCTCTTCGCTATTACGCACCAGTTGATACAGTTGAAAAGTTGCCTGCAAAGGATATCACACTTTATTTTAGCCTGAATCCTGATTCAAACTTCCTTGATTTGACTGGCGAAAATATTGTGGGTGCCACAAGCCAAGATGATACTGACATCATAAATTATATGCACGATATTTTTTATGAATTTTCAGCAAGGGCGGCAAAGGCTTATTTGGACAGCAACGAAATTATTGAAAGCAGGCAGGATTTTGAACAGTTCGGTGGAAAAGTGACTTTGGTTTTTAATCCACAGGTACCGATTTTTAATCTGGAAGCAATCAAGGTTGCTGATGGAACAAAGGTTTTTACAGTAGCCACAACAGGAAAACTGACATCCTCTGCTGACAAAAGTTTTACCAACTACAAGGGTCAGTCATCACCAAAAGATAAGAACAGGTCTTTTAAAAAGAAGTCCGGCGCAAAAAATATGGACGTGACTTACGGCAAACAGAAAATCAAGCTCACAACCCAGTGGGAAAAGAAGATTGAAAATTTGTGGGTCATGGATGATTATGCGATTTTGACTTTGAGCAATATTGATATGCCTCAGGGATTCACAAACACAATGTTCGAAGATTACATGGTGAGAATGTTTTCCGAAAGCACAACCGATTCATACATCCAGTGGCCAATGAAAAAAGTTGAGCGAGCAAAAAACGTTGTTAAAATCACAAGCACATATTATCAGCCAGAAACTGGAGATGTGACCCGCGACTTCAAGATTCTTACAAAAACAAAGGATGGAAATTACGCATACATGAACCTGACTGTTTTTGATGGAATCTACCAAAAGAACAAAGGGATTTTTGACAGCATACTAAAGTCATACAAAGCAGAATAGTCTTTCCGATTAAGCACACATGAGCTTGTTGAAGTGGCATATCAACCGTTTGTTTATTTTACGACACTTGTTTGGGGGACTGTTGATTTTGCGATGCTGAAATGAATTCAGCATGTCGGTCATCCCGAATTTATTTCGGGATTTCTTTGAACTATGGACTGACTGTTGATTTTGTGGTAGTTTCGACAAGCTCAACCACCACGGACATTTGTTCGACCACAATCTTTGTCCGATTGTTCATTCCACGACACTTGTTTGGGGGACTGTTGATTTTGAGATGATGAAATGAATTCAGCATGTCGGTCATCCCGAATTTATTTCGGGATCTCTTTGAACAATGGACTGACTGTTGATTTTGTGGTAGTTTCGACAAGCTCAACCACCACAAAATCGTTTTTATAGATTACGTGAGTTTTTGTGTTTTTTTTTCTAAAAAAATTGACACCCTTTGGTGGCAAAACAAAAACTCATTAGCAAGACATCGTGGATGGCTTGCGACTTTCGACAGGCTCAACCACCATGGACATTTATTCGACCACCATGGACATTTATTCGACCACCATGGACATTTGTTTGATCACAATCTTTGTCCGATTGATTATTCCGCGACACTTAAATCATAATCAGTAGAAAAATCAATAATATGTTATGCGAACAATTTTTCCAAAAATATCGTTAGCGTCAATTTCGTAAGTGATTTTTTTATCGCCATCAAACCGGGAAACAATTGCAGAAGAATTTATACTTTTCATTACAACGCTAATATCATAAGATTGGTCAACAATGATTGAATATGATTCACCTGGTCCTAAAAATTTTTCATCCTGCAGATTTGGAGTCGTGGGATTTTTTGAATAGGAATCATCGCCGCCATCAAATCTAGTTCTGCGTTTTTCAATTCCAAATTTCACATACCCATCCTCAACTGTAAAATCAACAGTCTTTGGTGGGAGGATAATTTCTCCGTGCTCCGTTGCAAGACATGAGGCAAAAGAAATCAACGTCAATAAAATCAATCCGAAAATTTTTGTAAGTCTAACAATTTTTTTCATGGTCATAAATTTTTTCCATTTTTATTTAGATTTGTCTTTTCCAAATTTAAAGACATAACCGACATTTACAGACCCACCAATGAAAGGTCTGAAACTGGAATTTGGTTCATATCTCATGTCCGCATAAATATCGCCAATTCCCAAAGCATATCCAAACGCAACACCTGCATTAAATCCAAATCCAACCGGAATACAATAACTCACACCAAGAAATGGTTGAATATTAAACGACTCTGTTATTTTAAACTTGTATTTAACATTGTAGGAAATTTTTGGAGTACATCCCATCCATCCAACTTCGGCACAACCACCTAATCCGTAGAATCCATATTCATGTGGAATTACAAGCGCACCATTTGGATTAAACCCCAAGCCTGTATCACCGCAAGGATTTTCTGGAGTAGATTTTCCGTTGATTAAAGACTCGCCATAAGAACATCCACCAATAATTCCAATCTGAAAAGCAAAAGCATTTCCAAAAATCAAAGAAAACAAAACTGTTGCAATAATATATTTTTTCACGACTCTCCCTCCAATCAGAAACAAACTGCATTTAGTGTACTGATGATTCATAAAAATGTCTAGGTCATAAAAGGTAACAAATTTCAAAATATGACCTTTTTAAATTTTTACCTAAGTT
>JAZUEV010000163.1:0-3409 GCA_045640345.1 Treponema sp. | reverse complement strand
GATAATTGATTTCGGTATAGATGCGATATTTCATAAGAGCCATCTCGCTGAAATAACCCTGCAAACATTTTGTTTTACTTTCGTAACGTCCATCAACTGGAGAAACACTGGTAAGAGCCATAAAAACCTCTGTATTATGAAAAGATGCTTATATTATACAGAATTTCTTGATTTATGTCTTAAAAAAAACAGATTTTGTCTTACAATTTTATTCCAGAAAGATTCATGCTGAATTTACTGCAGGCAGTCCTCTGAAAATCTGGTATTATAAAATCATGTAAAAATTCAGCATTTTGATATAACCAGATTTCCATGTCATTGGCCGTCCCCTGGAAAACAATCCGGTCCGAATCCTGGTCATGGCAAAAAAAATGAAAAAATCCCCACTCAACCATCGGTTTGTTTAAAACAAATAAATTTTCCGCTATGTTTGAATCATCAGCAGAAAAAAAATGCTGCACTGGAGGTTAATCATGGATCAAATCAAAATTGGAAAATTCATCAGTGAACAGAGAAAAGTGCACAATCTAACACAGAGTGAACTTTCTGAAAAGCTGAGCATCACAGACAGGGCCGTCTCCAAATGGGAACGAGGAATCTGCCTGCCGGACGCCGGGCTTATGCTTGATTTATGCAAGATTCTTGAAATCTCAGTAAACGAATTATTGACAGGAGAAAAAATACCTATGGAAAACAACTCGCAGATTTTGGAAGAAAACCTTGTTGAACTGGCCGCATTAAATGAACGCACAAATAAAATGCTCATTCACACAGAATACCTGCTCATAGCGATAATGGTTTTTGTGGTTGTAGCCGGTGCAACTGCAAGTTCCTTTTTGGCAAGCGAAAACTGGATTCGTGCGGTCATTCTTGGAATAAGCCTGCTGATTGCGTTTTTGATTGCCCCTTTCTGCTGGAGAATCGAAACAAAAGCAGGTTACTATCAGTGCGGCAAATGCGGTCACAAATATGTCCCTGATTACAAGTCTTCCATTTTTTCACCACACATGAATCTTACAAAATACATGAAGTGTCCAGGATGCGGTAAAAAGAGCTGGCAGAAAAAAGTGCTGAAGTAAAATTCATATGCGATGTGGGGGGATGGCAGAGTTTTTTGGTGGAAACTCTGTCAAAGCCGTTCACCTGAAATTTCTGCACTAACAGAACATCTTTCCTCTATAAAAAGAAAATTTTTCATTTGCATTGCATTTTTCATTGGCGGAAATTTGGTATACAACATTGCGCTTCATGGCATTCCTGCTGGCATAGGTAAAAAATGCCGGAAACGCCTTTCCCCTGTAAAACACATACTCACGACCCACGAGATTCAAATCCATCAGTTTTTTCACCTTTTCAAAAAACACTGGTTCTGCCGCAAAATGCCCACAGCCTCAAGTAGTCATTGCTCCCCCTGAATGCCGATATCCCGTCCTGGGAAAAACTGTGTATCACTGCGTATATCATCAGCTCGTTAAGTGCCAGCCTGTATTTTTTCGCAACTTTCAACATCCAGCCCTGCACCTGCACATAGCAAAAATCCAGAAGCTCATCGTAAACATCTTCTTCAAATTCAGTCATAAAATTTTTCCTTTGCCGACAGGTTTTATCCAATACAAAAAAATCTCTCCGGCAGCATTTATGAATTATAAAATTTATTTTCATAAAGACTTACCGATTTTTAAATTTTTTTTACTTATTAAAATTTTTTTTTTCTGATTTTTTAATGCTGATTCTTGAAATTCCTCATTTTCTGATAAAATCAATTCCGGAAAATTTTTATCCCAGCTTTTTGATTTTATACTTTATAAAGATTTGCATCAAAAAGTCAGGATAAGCTGACCACAAGATAAAAGCGTGTAATGTGACAATCCATAAATCAAATGACCACATAACAATCCGCGTAAAGTTTTAAAATCACCGTAAAGTTTTGCGTGACGCTTTTTTTACAGGCTGATTTTTCATTTGCATTGCATTTTTCATTGCCAGATGTGCAACGTTGCGCATCTGGGATTTTTGATGAAAAAAAATAATGATAGCTAAAAGAAAACGATCGTCCCTCCACTCATTACTATTTTTTTCCTTTGGCGGAAGATTTTGAGCGACCACTAAATACTGATTTGACAGCACTGCCGATTTTTGATTTCACTGCATTGGCTATTTTTCCTCCGACAGACTTTGCAACAGAAACTGCTTTCTGAACAAATTCTTTGCCTTTCACTGAACATCCGTGAGCTATTTGTTTTACAACTTCAACAGCACTTTTTGATTTTCTTATTACTGGCTCAGCGATTCTGGCAGAAATACTTGGGACCACTTTTTTAATAATATTCTTTCCCAATTGAACTAATGCTTCTGGAGTTTTTTTTGTAACATGGACAACACCTATTGCAATTTCTTTTCCAATTCTAAAAATACATTTTGGCACTCCAATTTTTTTTGTAACGCAATCAGAAATGGCACTTCCAATTTCTACACTGGCAGAAGCTACAGGAACAGTTACAGATTCGGGAAGTTCAATATGAAAAATTGGTGAGCCTGCGATTTTCATTGAGGTCGCCAGAATTCGTTTTGCAACTCTTTTTTCATCCTCAGATTCATTTCGGAAAATTGATTTCAAAAGTGTGGGAATATTCTGTGGTTCTGACAGGACTTCAAGACTTTGGGACATATCAGAATGAAAATCTGCGGCAAAAAGGTTTGCATTCACCTCCATAAGATTTTTTTTATCCTGCAGTTTTTCTCCATTGTCATCTTTCAATGTTCCAAAAAGATGTTCCCTGACCCAAGTTTCAACGGAGCCACCATGTTTCACAAAACCGTTTATATTTTTTCTGTATCCATCATTTATGTCAAGTTCGGCATCAAGTCGTTGAAAATATCCATTTAGATAATTTTCTTCTGCAAAACTCTGGGACACTTTTCCAAGTTCACCGGCAATCCAATTTTCTGGTGTCGTGGAATCTTTTGCCTCCGCATATTCATCCAAAAGTTTTTTTGTTTTATTGGAAAATTTTCCGTAGGCTTCATAAGTTCTTTTTGAAAGAATCTCACCCTTCTCTTCTTTTGTTTTGAACATCAAGCCTGCCTGGTCAACAATCTCTTTCGTGCTGTCCATAAAGTTTTTTACTTTTTCGTAAGAGCCATCTGGCAACACCGATGCAACATCTATAACCTGATTCGAAGTTTTTTCGCCCGATTTACACCAGTTAGCAAAATGTTCACAATTATTTGAAACAAGATTATAGGCACCCTTCATTGTTCCGACCATTTTGTTTGCACGGTTGACAATTTCTCTTCTGTCAAAATTCGCTTGTTCTTTGTTGTCAACACATACTGAACTTCCATTGGCAAAATAGTCCAAACTGTCTTTTCTTATCATGGCATTTTTTGCACTGATTTCACCTTCGTT
>JAZUEV010000162.1:0-2500 GCA_045640345.1 Treponema sp. | reverse complement strand
AGGGTCTGGATAATGGATGGTTTCTGGCTTCCACTTTCCGTCGATATATACAGGAATATAGTCCAAAGGTCCAGGTCGGTAAAGGGCGTTCAAAGCAACCAATTCCTCGATGCACCTTGGTTTTGCCTGACGAAGGATTTTCTGCATTCCAGGGGATTCAAACTGGAAAATCGCCACAGTATCTCCCCGACAGAAAAGGTCAAAAGTTTTTTCATCGGTTTCGCTGACAGTCTCGGCAGTAAAAATGGGTTCGTCAGGCTTTTTGTGCTTGTTGATAATATTTTCAGCGTAACGGATAAGGGACAGGGTCTTGAGTCCAAGGTAGTCGAACTTAACAAGTCCGCATGGCTCGATTATGTCCATGGTGTACTGAACAGCCTTGCTTCCTGTTTTGTTATCCTTGAAAACCGGAGCCCAATCAGGAAGTGCCGTCAATCCGATAACCATTCCCGACGCATGGAGACCTGTGTTTCTGTTCACTCCTTCAAGCTTTTTGCAAAGACCAAACATCTTCTGGTACAAATCGAATTTGGTTTTGTCGTTGTTGAACTGCTCCATTGTGGTGTAAGGAATCAGCTGTCCATTGTCTGGATGTTTTTCGTCTGGAGGAGTAAAAGCGTCCTTGAGTTTTGCCTTTGGATTGTCGGGGATGCAGGATTTCAGGATGTTCACTTCCGAAAGAGGCACCTCCAATATTCGTCCAACATCAGCTATACACTGCTTTGGTTTGAGGGTACCGAATGTTACGATATGTCCAACCTGGGGTTCGCCATACAAATCAACAGTGTGCTCGATGATTCTCTGGCGGAATTCGAAGTCCATGTCCACATCAAAATCAGGCATGGAAACACGCTCAGGGTTCAGGAATCGTTCAAAAATCAACTTGTAGCGGAAAGGATCAATGTCGGTGATTGTCATACAATAGGCAACCAAGGATCCAGCACCCGAACCACGTCCCGGACCAATAGGGATACCGTTCTGCTTGGACCAGTTGATGAATTCCCAAACAATGAGGAAGTAACCTGAGAATCCCATGTTGAAGATGATTCCCAATTCATACTCGCACCTTTCACGGATTTCCGGGGTGATTTCCTTGTATCGCTTTTTTAAACCTTCCTCAACAATGTAACGGACATAGGCATCCTGATTTTTTGTATAGTCCGTATCCTTTTGGAATTCTGCCGGAAGCTCAAAACGTGGAAGACAGTTCTTAAGTTCCTGGGTTTTGTACTGGTGGATGGTCAAATCACACATGGATGCAATCTTCAATGTATTTTCCATGGCCTGGGGATATTTTGGAAACAGCTGCGCCATCTCCTCATCGGTTTTCAGATACCACTCCTGACCTGAGGAATACATGCTGATTCTGTTGGGGTCGTTCAATGATTTTTTGAGACCGATACAAACCAAGGCATCCTGAGCATCCGCATCCTCTTTTTCGCTATAATGGACATCGTTTGTAAGAACCAGAGGGATATCCAAATCCTGAGACAGTTTTATCAGTTTCGGGGCAACATCCTTTTGTTCTTCCAAACCGTGGTCCTGAATCTCGATATAAAAATGGTCTGGACCAAAAAGTTCTTTATATTTTTTAGCAGTCTCGTAGGCCCGTTCTTCATCTCCATAGGTCAAGGCCTGGGGAATTTCACCTTGAATACAAGCGGTCAGACAGATAATGCCCTCATGATAACGCTGGAGAAGTTCAAAACTGATTCTAGGTTTCTCAAAAATACCGCCAGAATGCATTCCTTCCGTATAGCCCAAGGATGAAAGCCAACATAGGTTTTTATATCCAGTCTGGTTCTGGGCCAAAAGAATCAAGTGATAGTTGTAATGATTTCGACCATTTCTGGAATAGGGGATAGGATTGTGTTCAAGATGACTTCCTTCCGCCATATAGAATTCTTCACCACAGATTGGATTGATTCCATTGGCATGACATATATGTTCAAAATTGAGAATCCCAAACATATTTCCATGGTCCGTCAAAGCAAGAGCTTTCATGTTCAACTTTTTTGCCCTGGCAATAAGAGTGTCCAGTTTTGCTGCACCATCCAAAAGCGAATAGTCTGAATGCACATGAAGATGAACGAACTTACTTTCAGGAGTCCCCTCTGGTGCTTCTGGAAAAACATGAATATCTGCCATTATTAAAATCCCCCAATTTTAACGCAATAATGGAAGTCCCTAAAATTTTTTTAGAGATGCCCATAATTATAGCAGAATATTGAATAATTCTCAACTTTTGGGGCAGCACCTCTACGACACTTTCATTTGGGAAAGCTCTTTCACTTCTTCCACTGGCATATTGAACAATACAGAAAGCTGCTCCACAGTCATTGAACCGTTCTTCATCGCCTGCTGAACCATTATAGCCTTACTTTCTATGATTCCAACCTTTTTCCCTTCAATAAGTCCCTCGACACGCCCTTCAACACGTCCTTCAACACGTCCCTCCTGTCTTCCACTTTCCTTAAGCCTGGTCAAAAAATTGTCCATA
>JAZUEV010000161.1:0-2467 GCA_045640345.1 Treponema sp. | reverse complement strand
CTGATTTCTATGTCATAATTCTACCTCCTCTTATTATTAAGAACTGTGAAGTTTCTCAAACGCTTTCTGGAGGGGTAAGTTTTTTTTAATTATCAACTTGACACTCTCAAAACTTCTTTCTATATTGAAGATATGTCCAACGGTGATTTTATAATTGAAAAAGGGATTCTCAAAAAATATATTGGTGAAGGCGGTCATGTTGTTATTCCTGATGGCGTCACAAAAATTGAGGAAAGAGCATTTTCTTCTTGTTCCAAACTGACTGCAATCAACATTCCTTTTGGAGTAAAATCCATTGGAGTTTGTGCGTTTTCCGATTGCACACACCTGACAAGCAGCCAAGTTCCAGATTCTGTAATCACCATTGATAATTCTGCTTTTTCCGGATGCAAAAGACTAGAGAGTGTTACCCTTTCCAAAAATCTGGAAGTAATTGGAGACAACGCTTTTTCAGTATGTTACAAATTGAAGGACATAAAACTTCCCGACAGTCTGATTAAATTTGGTCAACGGATTTTTTACTACACTGCCATAAAAAATCTAGAACACAAAGATATAAAAATTAAAAACTTTTGTGCATTATCTGGCGACGAGAAAACGCTACTTTATATTACCAACTGTTCACAAGAACATCTCACTATTCCAGATACCGTCGAAGAAATTATGAACCTTGGCAACTGTCCAAATTTAAAAAGCATCGACCTGCCAAAAAATCTAAAAAAAATTGGGGAACCTTCTTTTAAGGGGCGAAACAAATTGTCATCCATAACAATCCCCAATAGCGTAACGGAAATTGAAGAGGCGGCATTCAGCGATTGCAATTATATTACCACCATCAATCTTCCAGAGGGATTAAAAGAAATCAAAGAAAGAACTTTTGAGGGATGTCAGAGTTTATCCAAAATCATTTTTCCGAATGGCTTACAGAAAATTGGAGACAACGCATTTGCCTATTGCCCAAATCTTTCGACTGTCATTCTTCCTGATGGCTTAAGAGAAATTGGGTATCAATCATTCTATAAATGCTCCAGCTTGACCGAAATAAAAATCCCAGAGGGGACGACTGCAATCGGTGCCAAAGCATTTTGTTTTTGCGAAAACCTCCAACACATTTCCATTCCTGGAAGCGTAACAAGAATTGGTGGAAAAACATTCTGTGACACGAAAATCAAAACACTAGACCATAGCTTGATGAAAATTGAAGACGGATTGGCTTATTCTCCAAACGGGAAAAAAATTATATACCAAGCAGACAAATCCATGGCCAAAGTAAAAATACCGGAAGGCGTGGAAAAAATCGGTGCCAGGGCTTTTGAGGATTCATCTTTAACTGAAATCTCCATTCCTGAAAGCGTGATAAATATTGGCGGAGGGGCATTCTCCAGTTGCAGAAGTCTTGAGAAAATCACAATTCCAAAAGGAGTCACAAAGATTTGGCCGGACACATTCAACGGTTGCAAAAATCTTCTAAGCATAAATCTTCCAGAGGGCATTGATGAAATCGGCGTGCACGCTTTTGATGAATGTGAAAATCTCGCAAGCATGACACTTCCCTCCAGCATAAAAATAATTGGCCGCAACGCATTCCACAACTGCAAAAAACTTTCCACCATAATTTTTAAAGACACAAAGGAACAATGGAAATCCATAAAACTGGGAAAGCCCAACAAGGTTATCCGGGAAACGAAGGTTGTGTGTGAGAAATAAACAATCCCAGCATCACAAAAAATGCAATACCGGGATTATTGAAACTTACTATTCTTTATTTTCTATTTTTTCTTTGTTCCCTCCTAGTTTTACTTTTCTCTGATTCTTTTGTTTTTTCGTAACAAGTAACAACAATATACCTATCTGTTCGTACCTTGTCTTTATCAACAATAAGTAAATAATTTCCATCTCTAATTTTTATTCTACAAGTGTTACCGATGAAATATCCTGTGCCTCTAAGAATGATTCTCGGAATCATCCTTGCAACTTCTACACCATGTTTATCCACAATATGTGCCACTCCATAGCCTTCGTGAGTAACTGGGTTAAGAACTTTTCCCAAGGTTAGGTCTATGATTATTTCTTTTTCTATAGTACTTCTTTTTAAATTCTTGTCATTACCTTTAACTTTCCTATATATTTTTTTATAGAAAGCTCCCTCAATCCAATCCGTTTCATGGTTTAAAATACTATTTACAGGATTCCCATTACAAAAATTAATTATTGCCTTTAAGCGTCTTATTAAATTAGTAAAAAAAATATTCATTTTTAATTTTCTCCTATGCCCATAACATAAAATTTCTATGAAAGAGGCATTCAAGTTATTTCTTATTATTTTTTTTAATATCCCAGTAACACTGAGATTTACTTGCAAAAAGCCTTTTCTCTCCTCTGAAATGAACTGATTTCTATGTCATAATTCTACCTCCTCTTATTATTAAGAACTGTGAAGTTTCTCAAACGCTTTCTGGAGGGGTAA
>JAZUEV010000160.1:0-4764 GCA_045640345.1 Treponema sp. | reverse complement strand
CCTGAGAGAGATTTCCGAGCGACCGAATTTTGATAACAGTGAGCTGATAAAACTTACGGAGCTTCCTGGAGAAATCGTCAACGGAGATGAGGATGATAATCCAGACATTGTCGATGAGGTTGTTTTGATAAATGGAACCGTTGGTACTGCTTATTCGTCTCTTGAGTCAACCATCAGCGAAAAGGACAGGCTTTTTTCCATGTCTGAATGTGTTTTTTGTCATAACCTTTCAAACACAGATCTTTGGGACGCAATCAGAACAAAGGGTGGTGCATACGGAGTTTATTTCAATTCCAACGGCAAGTATGGTTTTTCATGCTACGGAACATACAGAGATCCACAACCTTTTGAGTCGGTCAGGAACATAAAGGACACCATCATCAATTCCACGAAAAAAGATTTCTCGCAGGAAGATGTGGATAAATCGATCCTCGGCTTTCTTGCGGTCCTCATCGAGCCAGAGACTCCCTATGATAGGACGAATGGGATTTTTATGGCGAAGCTTCTTGGTGGACAGAAAGGAGGTCTGGAAAAAAACATAAAAAAATTATTGTCCATAAAGACAAAGGATATAAAAAAAGTTGCCGAAAAATATAGTAAGCAGATTCAGACAAAGGACGACAGGTTCTGTACAGTTGTTTTCTGCCCAAAGGAACGGTTTTTGCCTGAAAATAAAGAAAACACTAGAAAAATAATAGATTTGCAGTTATAATAGAGGAAATCTCTAGTAACTGGAGTTAGGGGAACAGGTCTTTTATAGGAGATATCTCTAGAAATTTAAATTTTTGGAGACAGCTTTGGAAATGGGATGTTTTAGGCCTCATGATTTCAGGAATAAAACTCTCTTGCGTCTTTAAAACTGTTTTAAGGATGCATATTGCAGCCAGTTTCTACGACAACATGCGTAGTTTTAGATAGGAGAATGTTATGGAAAGAGATAGCAATACCGAAAAACTTTTGTCAATGCTTAGACAGTTGGTGTCCGATGTACAGGGAGCACCTTTTCCTGGGGGACCTGAGTTTGAGCCGGAGCTTTATTCCATTTGGTATGAACATGTCCAGAGAAATGCTCAGGAGTGTTTTGAATTCCTTGATGAAAAATTTCCATCGGACAAGGACGGCGTAACCAAAACAATCCAGAAAATGTTTAAATAGCTGTTGTTTTTTGCCGAAAATACAGTAGGGAAGAATAAAAATTCCATTATCTGTATTTTCAGTGAGAAATTATATGGCTGGTAAAAAGATTAACAAGAATGAAAGATACATGCTCAAGGGACGACGAAGAAAAGAAGGCTTCGAACATTGGCGTCTGGTCACATCGGCTACAAACACACAGACCGGTGTAGAGCGTGTTTTTTTTATTGAATTTTTTGTCGTAAATCCTTTACTCTCCCCAGACAATGCAGTGCTAGGTTTCAAGAGTCGTGTCCAGATAAGCGAGGAGGACCTTCATTTGGCTTTGGCTGGAACATCTTCTGCTATGGACCTGGAATCTGAGACCCTTGTTCAGCCAAGTTTTGTCATGGTCAAAGGTGGAATCTTCAAGGAAAACGGAAAACAGATAAACGCCTATTTCCCTTCATCCAATATCCAGCCTGACAATCAGGAACTCCTGTTCAAGGTCGGTACAGATGAAAGCAATTTTTGCTCATTGACAACCAGTTCCAGTTATGGAAGCGTAAAAGTCTCAAAAGAAGATTTGGAAGATAAACCTGAACTCAAATGTCAAGTCGGACAGATGTCATGGAATCTGAGGTATGTAAAAAACATTTCGTTCCCTGGATTCAAAAACAAGGGACTCCTGTGGTCTGTCCCAGGTGCCAAGACAATTTTTGAAGGAAAGATATTCTTCGACGATGAGGAATATGAGGTAAATCCTTCCACATCCAGCGGATATTTTGAGACATGCTGGGGAAAAGACCTTTTTGAAAATTACTATCATCTTTCTTCCTCGAAACTCACAAGCCTTAACACGGGAAAAGTGCTTGAAGATTCTTGTATAGTGGTGCAGGGTCTTTGCGATGAAATGGTGGCTGTCTATGTGGCTATCGATGGAAAAAAATACACATTCACCATTGGAAAAGCAAAACGTTCGGAACTGACTTTTGATTTTTCGGAAATTCCAGACGAAGAAGATGGCGTCACGAAATTTCATTGGTCGGTGAGCATCAGCGATAAGAAGTATATCATCGATATTGACGGCTATTGTACTGACAAGTCAATGTTCCTCAGGGACTATGAAAGTCCGGAAGGTAAACGCAAGGTCCTTAGGATTGCTGGAAGCGGTACCGGTAGTGGCGAAGTGAAAATCTACAAAAAGGTGAAAAAGTCTTTGGAGCAGCTTGAGTTTATCAAAATGGAGAATCTGCTTTGTGAATTCGGAAACATCGAGACTTCTGAGGATTCTACTCAATGAATGAATTGGCCGCAACAAACTGACAGGTCCTGTGTTCATGCCATAAAAAAATCAAATGTTTCGCACATCTCTGAAAGTTATTTTTTGGAGATGTGTTTTTTTTTATAAAAAAATGTTGCCGATTTTAAAAGTTTTTACTATTTTATATAGAAGACATGTGGAATACTCTAAAAGTTGCAATTTTTGGAGACAACATTAAACTTCTCAGCATCCTTGGAAAGTAATTTTTTGAGATGCCGATATAACTGCCTGTCAAACAGAGACTCTCATGGAGGATACGATATGAATTTTGATCAGATGACCTTGAAAACTCAAGACGCCATTCAGGAAGCAAATTCCTTGGCAAACCAGAAAGACCACAGTCAAATTGGGTGCGAACATCTTTTATTTGCGATGCTGAATCAGGAAGACTCCATTATTCCTCCATTGGTTGAACGAATCGGCATAAAACCAAGCGTATTGATTTCCGAACTGAACAGTCTTTTGGACTCCTATCCGCAGGTCACAGGAAGTGGAGCACAAATTTCTTTGTCCAGCGACGCTCAAAAAGTTCTGGCGAAAGCTGAAAAAGAAATGAACGACATGAAGGATATGTATCTTTCTACGGAACATCTTTTCCTTGCCATGACCGAAAACGAAGGACGGGTGGGAGATGTGTTAAGGAAACTTGGCGCCACTAAGACAAAAACGATGGACGCACTTAAGATTGTCCGAGGAAACAACAGGGTTGATTCAAACGACCCGGAAGGAAAACTTCGTTCCCTGGAGAAATATTGTATCGATTTGACATCACGAGCAAGGCAAGATAAAATCGACCCGGTCATTGGACGTGACGAGGAAATAAGACATGTCATGCAGGTTATCAGCAGACGGACCAAAAACAATCCTGTCCTTATCGGAGAACCTGGTGTCGGAAAAACTGCTATAGTCGAAGGATTGGCCAGAAGGATAGCGTCCGGGGATGTTCCAGATAGGCTCAAGGATAAAAGACTTCTTTCCTTGGACATGGGACAACTGGTGGCTGGTGCAAAGTTCCGCGGAGAATTCGAAGAAAGATTGAAGGCTGTCATAAGTGAAGTCTCCAAGTCGGATGGACAGATTATTTTGTTCATCGATGAGCTCCACACAATTGTCGGTGCGGGGGCCAGCGAAGGAGGAATGGATGCGTCGAACCTTCTTAAACCAGCTCTCGCGAGGGGAGACCTTCATGTGATTGGTGCCACAACCTTGAACGAGTATCGAAAATATATTGAAAAGGATGCGGCTTTGGAGCGTCGTTTCCAGCAGGTCTATTGTGCAGAACCAAGTATCCCTGATACGATAGCCATTCTTCGAGGCCTGAGGGACAAATACGAAATCCACCACGGTGTCAAAATAAATGACGAAGCCTTGGTTGAGGCAACGGTCCTTAGCGATAGATATATCACAAACAGGTTTCTTCCGGACAAGGCTATTGACTTGGTTGATGAAGCCGCTGCCAGAATCAAGATGGAAATTGAAACCCAGCCTGTTGAATTGGACAAACTGGAGCGAAAAATTTTGCAGATGGCAATTGAAAGACAGTCCCTGGCAAAAGAGGACGACCCTGCAAGCAAGGAAAGACTGGAAAAACTTGAAAAGGAACTTACCGAGGTCACGTCCCAAAGGGATGCAATGAAACTTCAGTGGGAGAATGAAAAAACAAATATCGAAGGCGAACGAAAAATCAAGGAAGACTTGGAGAAATCCAGGTTTGAAATGGAAAAGTATACCAGGGATGGAAATTTGGAGAAAGCCGCCGAACTGAAGTATTCTGTGATTCCCGAACTTGAACGAAAACTTGAGGAATCAAAAAATGATGTCTCAGATAAAAACACGGAAAGGACAAGCCTCTTGCGCCAGGAAGTCACGGAAGAAGATATCGCTGGGGTTGTAAGCTCTTGGACTGGAATACCGGTTGCAAAAATGATGGCAAGCGAAAAACAAAAGTATCTTCAGCTGGAGTCGGTTCTCCATAAAAGGGTCGTGGGACAGGAAGACGCAGTGTCCGTTGTTTCCGATGCCATTAGACGAAACAAGGCAGGGCTTAACGACCCGAATAAGCCGCTTGGTTCTTTTATGTTTATTGGACCCACAGGAGTTGGAAAAACAGAGCTTGCGAAAACTTTGGCGGATTTTCTTTTCAACGATGAAAAATCCCTTATCCGAATCGACATGAGCGAGTATATGGAAAAATTTTCTGTCACCCGTCTTATTGGAGCACCTCCAGGATATGTTGGATATGATGAAGGAGGGCAACTTACAGAGGCGGTCCGTAGAAGACCTTATTCCGTTATCCTTTTTGACGAAATAGAAAAAGCTCACAGCGA
>JAZUEV010000159.1:0-2786 GCA_045640345.1 Treponema sp. | reverse complement strand
CTTAAGCTCTTTTGGATCAGGGAATCGATATCCGTGTTATGGCAATAGCAAACATTGATGGAATGATTTTCAATGCTGATGGTATTGATTTGAAAGATTGGCGTGAGCAGGTAAAAGACCACGGTGAAAAAACAAATCTTGACAAGATTTTGGAATTCGTTAAGGAAACCAAGCCACTTAATCCAATTTTTGTTGACTGTACAGCAAGTTATGATTTGCCGGAGCGTTACATTGATATCCTCAAGGCTGGCATGAATATTGCGACACCAAACAAGCGTGCCAACTCAATGGATATGGACTTCTATCATAAGCTTCGTGAGACAGCCAATGAGATGCATGTTCGCTTCTTGTATGAAACAAACGTTGGTGCAGGACTTCCAATAATTGATACCTTGCAGAATTTGTTCAAGTCTGGAGACCGTTTGACTGCTTTCAATGGTATCATGTCTGGTTCTTTGAGCTATATCTTTGGTCGTTTGGATGAAGGCGAAAAATTCAGTCAGGCAGTATTGAAGGCAAAAGAACTTCGCTATACAGAACCTGATCCTCGTGACGATTTGAAGGGAACCGATGTTGCTCGCAAGGCTCTGATTATTGCTCGTGAAGCGGGTATGGAAATTGAACTCAGCGATATACAGATGAATTCTATTTTCCCTGAAGGATTCTCTCTTGAAGGAACTGTTGATGAATTCCTTGCAAAACTTCCAGAATTGGATGACTATTTTGATAAAAAGATGGCTGGTCTTAGAAAGGAAAACAAGGTTCTTCGCATGGGAGCCAGCATCAAAGATGGAAAGGTCAGCGTAGGAATGTTGGAAGTTGGTCAGGACGATCCTTTGTACGGAGTTCGTGGTGGAGAAAATGCTTTTGTATTTACAACCGCCCGCTACACACCAATTCCTTTGACTGTTCGTGGATATGGAGCAGGTGCAGGAGTTACCGCCGCTGGTGTATTTGGTGACATTCTTCGTACCGTCAGCTGGAATATGTCCACTTTCTAGAGATAGACAATGAAATCTGGAAGTTCCATTGTTGAAATAGCCAACGGTCGAGGTCAGGTTATCAGAATTGGTGGCCAAAGGGTCTTGGTGTTGGCTGGACCTGAAAAAGTGCAGGATGCTGAGCAGGTTTTGTCCGTCGCTCATTCTGTGGCATCCTGTGGTGGGTCTTTGATTTGGGGTAAAGCTGAAACCGAAGATGAACGTAAGACACTTATGGAAGCTGGTGAAAAATTTGGACTTCCTATGGCTTGCGAAATTTCTTCTATTAAACAGTGTAATTCTCTAAAAAACTGTGGAGATGTTTTTGTGGTTGAATCTTCTGTTGCCATGGATGGTTCATTCTACAGAAAATTGCAGTGCATAGAAAAGCCTTTGGTTTTGCGGAAGTCTTTGGAAGAAAGTGTTGATGATTTTTTGACCTTTGTCATAGATTTTGCAAAAGATTTTAAGAATCTCATACTTTGTGTGGATAAAAATTTTTCGGACATCCCCTTGTTAAAAAATAGGACAAGTCTTCCTGTTTTGGCCTGTCTTTCTCCTTCATATATTGAATCCGATTTGATAGAATCCATCGCTTTGGGGACTTTGGCATCTGGGGCTGACGGTCTTATGGTTGGGCTGGACGAGAATTTTGATTTGAACGATTTTGACAAGCTGATGCACAATGTGGAAGCAATGGCTCCTGTGTTGGGAAAGGCTGTCACAAAAATCAGGACCGCAAAAAAAGAAAAGCTCGTTTGTGCCTACAGCGGAAAAAAGGGTGCCTATGCGGAGCAAGCCGTGGGACGATATTTTGATTCTACAGATGTAACTGCTATGGCTTTGGATTCCTTTGCTGAAATCTTTGAATCTGTTTTGGAAGGCAAGGCTGATTATGGGATGGTTCCAATCGAAAATTCCTTGAACGGATCCGTCTATCAGAATTATGACAATTTCTGCAGATATCCTGGAGTGACCATCGTTGGTTCCGTTACCTTGAATATTCGCCACGCTTTGTTGGGAATAAAGGGTTCCACGATTCAGGGACTCAAGACAGTCTACAGTCATCCCCAGGGGTTTGGTCAATGCAAGAAATTCTTGAACAGCCATAAATCTTGGATGCATGTTGATTCCGTGTCCACTGCCACTGCCGCAAAATTTGTTTCCGACAAAAATGATATAAGTCTTGGAGCGATTGCCAGCACTGTTAATGCAGAACTTTACGGTCTGGATATCCTTAAAGAAGATATCGAGGATGACCCAAACAATTTTACAAGATTCTTGGTGATTCAGTCTGTGGAAAAGAAAAAGATTCTGTCCACAAATGTAAAACCGAATATGGCAAGCTTCATCTTCAAAACGAAACATGAACCTGGAGCATTGTATAAGACTTTGGGAATTCTGTACGACTATCAAGTTAATTTGACCAGACTGGAGTCCCGACCCCTTGAAGGCCATGCCTGGGAATATTGGTTCTATGCGGATGTGGATTTGTCCAATCTTTTTGAATCAATCCAAGGTGAAGTGGAAGATTATGTCAAAAAAATAACAGACAAGCTTGGTACAGTGGTGGAAGATGTGAGACTTTTAGGTGTTTATCCAGAAAATAGACCCTAAAATCCCCTTTTACAAATTCCATAAAGTGTTTTATAATAGTAGTTGTCCCTAAAGATTACAATTTTTAGAGATGCCCTAGTCAATGAGATTTAGAAGTAATTAGGAGTTACCTATGGAAAAATATGTTCTTTCTGTTTTAGTTGAAAACCATGCAGGTGTCTTGAGCCGTGTTTCAGGACTTTTTAGTCG
>JAZUEV010000158.1:0-1823 GCA_045640345.1 Treponema sp. | reverse complement strand
CGGCCCCACCAAAGGCAAGATACCATCCCCTGTCCAAAAACTCTTTCGCTTCGTCAAGTCCATAGGAATAGCAGTGGATGATTCCATTATGATACCCCGCTTGGTCGATACAATCCAGAGTTTCCTTAAAGGCGTCCCTTGAATGAACGATGACAGGCAGATTCAGTTTTTTTGCCAGCCCTATCTGCAGAACAAACATTTCCCTTTCGCCTTCGTAGACATCTTCATCAAAATCGTCTTCACTTCTGGCATCAGGGTTCGATGGATTCCAATGGTGGTCAAGACCGCACTCCCCTATGGCCACAAGTCTTCTAGAATGTTCTCCCCTGGAAAATTCCTCTATATGCCTTTCAAGAATCTCCAGTTCCTGGACTCTGTTTTTTATCGCCCCCACATCAGGCCAAATTCCTGCTGAGAAATATAGAAAATTTTCGGCCAATTTTTTTGTTTCAGAGTCCACAAGGTCAAAAGATTTTTCCACAAAGCCGACTCTCTTTGGAAGGTCATCGCTATGGGTCCCAATGTCCAACGCAAAGAACGGAGACATCTTTCCGTAGTCAACCAAGGTTTTGGCTCCAAGCTCCGCATCATCCTGACACATGCTCTGGAAATGAAAATGGGTATCGCTGTACATAAAATCTCCTCAAAGTCGTCTCTATAGACTGCATTTTTTTTGGCTCCAGTTAAAATGAATGTCCCCAGCCCCAGGTATCGGGGTATGTACCACATCGGCACGAACCAGGCTTCACCGTCAAAAACGACGCATACCGTTCATGGAATGCCATTATCGGATGTCCCTAATAAAGCTCCACATAGGTTTTTCCAGATCCTCCGTCTTCCGGGGTCGCAAATCTAAAGTCCTTTACGCCGGGATAATGGGACAGATAGTCGTGGACAGACTGCTGAAGAATTCCAAGTCCCTTTCCATGAACCACGCTGAAATTCCTGAAGTTGTATATGACACACAAATCCAGTTGCCTCTCCAAAGCCTTCATAGCCTCGTCCTGTCTCATGCCCAAAAGCCTAAGCTCGAACTTCGGTCTGTCATCCTTGTCCACGCCCTTTGCAGTTTCTATGACAATGCTTGCGGACAAAGGTATATCAGGTCGCTTGACTGGAACAAGCTGGGTTTCCTTTATGTTCATCTTTATAGAACCAAACAACACTGCCCAGGTACCGTTTTTGTTTTTCTGGACCAAAGTTCCCAAACGTCTTTCCCTGCCTGCGTATACGTCCCTTCCTGGCGCCAAAAGAAATTCCTTGGTGTCGGAAATCTTTATGGTGGATTTTTCAGGGACATCTTTTTTTTCTTCAACCTTGATCTCCGGGGCGGTCACATGCATGAGGGCTTCGGTGTTGGACATTTTTCGCTTGGTCTTTTTGCTTGAGGATGACCTGTGGTCGCCTGACGAGACAATCTTCATACCGTTTTCGGCGATTCTTTCTTCTTCTTTTTTCAGGTTGCTTTTTTGGCGGTCAAGCTCTTCCGTCCTTTGCTCGATAACAGTCTCCTGGGCATCCACATTTTCGTTCAGCTGGGATATAAAGGATTTAACTGCCAATGTCTTTTCGCGGGTGATTTCTCCCTCACGCAAGATCCTAACGAGATTCTCCAATTGGCTTCTGGCCTGGGAAAGAAATTTGGAGCTCTGGCTATGTTCCAACTCCTTGAGCTTGATTTCCCTTTCCTTCGTGTTCACATCCCTCTGCCTAAGTTTAAGCTCTTTTGTGTCAAGGAACTGGAGTTTATCCCTGGCCTGTTTTTGAAGATCGTCCAGCTCAATATGTTTTTGGTTCAAACCTTTTATCAAGACAGAAACATC
>JAZUEV010000157.1:0-7970 GCA_045640345.1 Treponema sp. | reverse complement strand
GGACAGGTTGCAAGCCAGACCGTTGAAAATCTTTCCGTTACCGAAAGTTTTGCCTGCCATCCATTGTATAGACCTTTGATTGGCCAGGACAAGGAAGAGATTGTGGATGTGGCGTTGAAGATCGGCAGCTACGACATATCTATACTTCCTTACGAGGACTGCTGTGTGCTGTTTAGTCCGAAACATCCCGTCCTTAGGGCAAGGATCCATGAGGCTAAGGAGATATACGACGGCATGAATGTGGATGAACTCATACAGAAAGCCTTCGACGAAAGGGTTGTAAAAAGATTTACCCTCCAGGACAGCGTAAACAAAATGGAAACCTCTAAAAACTGCAATATTTAAAGATGCCAGAATGTCTTCTGGAAATTGATTCGTGCCGATGGGGTTCATTCATTCGAGCGATGGGGGATTCATTCGTGACGATAAAGAAAATTTGTGATTTTCGGACCCCCACTTACTAATCAGACGAATTCTTCCGATAATGTGAGGGTGAAAATTTTTTCTAGGCTCAGTGCCGTAACATTAGGTATATTGCTAACTATCTCCCCGGTGTTCTCCCAAAGTGGAAATGGACAGTCCGTTCCAAAACTTTTGGAGGGAATCTGGGAAAACTATAATCGCTTTGTGATTTTCGATAGCGGATATTATACCCCATCTGGAGAATCCATTCCGCAGATTGTTCTGAGGACTTTTTATCAATGGTATGACGACAGGGTAGCGGAAAGTCCTGAATATTCTCAGAAAGTCCAGAGAGACTCCAACAATACAACATCCACATCATCGGAGGCCCAGGAAATTCATATCCGTTTTGTGCCTTTGACCGACCAGCTTTTCACCAGCGACTATGGATTAAGGACTGTCCAAAGTGATGGGGATGTCCTGTATGCAGAGGACCTTTGTTCCGGGGCTTGGGATCTGCAGATAGAATACAAAGGAAAAAAGCTTGGTGGAAAAAAAATCTATCATGTCCCTCTCGCAGTTGTTGGCGACAATCTTTATCTGAACTTTGCCATCAAGATTGAGGACTCGGATTCTGTCCCTGTCAGTCCTTTGCTTAATGGAACAATCATGGAAAGCGGAAATCCTATGGCCGGATATTGGATGGACTATGGAAGCGCCAATGGAGTTCTTGCTTCGACACCGACAGAAAGCACCGAGCTTAAATCCTATTATGTGACAGACTACGCCGTATATCCGATCCGATATTGGGAAAGCGATATGGAATATGATCCAAACGCCAGGGCAACTATCGTGGATGGAGAGGAAACATATTATGTGCCGAAGCATCTGTGGGTAGGGGACAAGAACTATGCCTGCACATTGGGACGGCGCACCCAGATTAGGAATCTTGAAAAAACGGATTCACTTCCGCAGCCCCACCAAAGCAACAAGATTTTGGTCGAAAAACATTTGAAGGATTCCAGCGGAAAAGATTTTAGCTACACCGTAAGGACTTCCACGATTTGTGTATTCGGTGAACCCTACATGACATTGAACAAAAGCGGAAAGTCCATCGAGGAAATAATCCAGGGTGACAATTCCCGCAAGAAAGATCCTCCGCCACCACTTTTCCCTCCACACGGAATTTTGGATTTTGATTGGAGCATTATCGAGTATCCGCCTAAGGACTACAATCGTCGTATGCTGGATTTGGGAAAGTAAACTACATGGGAGTTTCGTGACTTTGAAAATACGATGTTTTAAGTCTTGTAATTTCAATGCTTAAAATTTGGTAGGAGTATAAAATATTCCGGACATCTCTGAAAAATATTTTTTAGGGATGTAACATCTCTTGGGGGATCTAAAAATATTGCATTCCTGGAAAAATCTGGGGATGTGGTTTGATGCTGACTTGCAATGAATAAATCGACAGTAAAAAAAGAAAAAAATCATAAATCACAAAGCATGGAATCTCCAGCAAAAAACGAGGGACAGGACGCTTACTTTGACAGTTTTTTGACCGAACAGATTATTGCCTACATCGGTAACAAAAGAAAGCTTCTGGGCTTGATATATCGCGCCATGGAAAAATCGGGAGTGGACATAAAACCAGGTCTCAGATTTTTTGATGTCTTTGCCGGTGGAGGAGTTGTTTCCCGTTTCGCCAAGTCCATGAATTTCCAGGTATTCTCGAACGATTGGGAGTATTATTCCAGGATCATAAACTCTGCGTATCTTTGCACAGACAGGAGGGACATAAAAAAAATTTTTGGTTCCAAAGAGAATTATGAAAAGCTTATTCTGAAAATCAATTCACTTCCCAATCCCCCGGACGATGAACAGTACATCGCAAAATATTACGCACCGAAAAGCGATGACATAAACAATGTTGATTATAAAAGCGAACGTTTGTTTTATACAAGGCAGAACGCTCTGAACATTGACAAGATTAGAAATTTCATAGAAGAGAATTATCCTGAAAAATCCAAGTCCAAAAGAAATCAGCAGATAAGAAATCTTTTGATCGCCCAGCTTATCTATGAGGCCGCGACCCACACAAATACGTCTGGAGTTTTCAAGGCCTGCCACAAGGAATTTGGTGGACATGGAAAGGATGCCCTAAAAAGAATTTTGGCGCCAATTGAACTGCATGAAAGTGTTTTGATTGATTCGGACTATGAATGCCAAGTCTTTCAGGAGGATGCCAATTCTTTGGCAGAAAAAATCCATGACATTGATGTGGCATATCTCGACCCTCCATACAATCAGCATCAATATGGAAGCAACTATCACATGCTGAACACCATAGCGAAGTGGGACAGGTTGCCCGTTTCCGATGAAAAAAACAGGCGCGGGGTTTTGAAAGAAAAAGCGGGAATCCGTCACGACTGGATAGAAACTCGTTCTCCTTATTGCTATAAAAATGAAGCTGAAAAAGCCTTTGAGGATTTGATAAAAAAACTTGACGCAAGATATATATTGATCAGCTACAGCACCGACGGAATTATTCCCTTCGAGTCCATGAAAAGGATCTGCATGGAAAAAGGACGCACAACGATTGTGACAAACGAGTACACGACCTACCGAGGTGGAAAACAAAGCAACAGTCGAAAAAACACCAACATTGAATTTATTCTCTGCGTGGATACAAAATCCAAGTCCAATAAAAAAGATCTTGATGAAATTGAATCCATCGTAGCGAAAAAAAAACTTCTGCTGACATTCAAACAAAAATTCGCTAAACAAAAATTCAGCGACAGGGGATTTATTGAGAATGGAAAACTTGTTTTAAAGATCGGTGAAAAAAAATTCCCTATAGAAACAAAAAATTTTTTTGCATTGGAGCTTGATGAAAAATATTTTTCTTTGCCCATCCATGAAATGAAGGAACTTTGTTCAGCCCTGGACAGTTGCGCCTGCGAAACAAAGGAAGAGGAATTGAATCAATTGATTTTGACCTTCAAGGAAAACTCCGAATCCAGGTTGGTGAAGATGATACCCCGGACACTAAAAAAATTGGCGAGCAAAAAAAACAGAGCCATCTTTGAAAAAAAGTTGGAGGAGATATGGGAACTAAAAAAAATCGATCCGGAAATTTTTTCTCTCATTGAAAATAAAATCAGAGAAGTGGAGGCACAAGCCAAGGTTAGGTTTGAAACATAGGAGGGCATTTTTTTATTTCTAGGCTGCTCTTTCTGGCTATGCTTTAACCTAGTCCAGTCTGACTACTTGAAAAAAGTCCAGATAGAATTCTTTTGAGGATTTCTTGTCCCACTCCATGGCTTCCACTGTGATCGTCAAAGGGGATGAGGGATTTTCGTTTGCAATAAAAATTGGTTTACGGACAGTCATTTCCCATCGTCCAAGTGGAGGTTCGCTGGGGTAGGTTTCGTAAATCGATTTATATATTTCATTGTCCCCATGTAATTGTTCCACAGTGACTTTTATATGGGAGCCGCTGGTGGAAAAAGCTTTCTGAGAAAAAAGGATTTCATATTCTCCAGTTGGCAGGATGATTTTTGTGGACGCCTTGGAGTCTTTTTCAAATGCCACTGACATTTTGTTGCTTGCAAAACCGTCATCAAAAATATTGCATCCAACTAGGTCCATTTCTTCCGCTTCTATTTTCAGTCCCCTGTGCAGAAGTGTGAAAATTTTTTCCTGTTCATTGATTTGGGAAACTTCATCTTGCTGGCTTTCGTCCACAATTTCGACCAGGTTTTCAAAATCCATGGGAACGTTTTCCGTTTGAAAAATATTTTTGCTTGTGGCGCACGAACCCAAGGATAGGATTGCAAGGGATATAATTAAATAAGTTTTTTTCATTCATCATCTCCATTTGAAACTGCTTTGATAGGACATAAATTCCTAATCTTCCATAATCGAAATCTCCAAGAATTGAAACTTTAGAGATGTCCTAAATTAAACCCCTAAAAACTGCAATTCTCAGAGCTGCCATTTTTTAGCAATGTCCTATATTTTGGGAACCTTTGGCCTTGAAAGATTTTTAAGCATGTTCTGCAAAAGTTCATGGGCTTGGTCGGCGTTGACTTCTTTTGGAGGTTCATGATACTGAATCAGGTTTTCAGGAATCTCGTCCAAAAATCGGCTTGTCTGGCAGTCCACCGTGGCGTTCAACCGTCTTCTGTGGATGCAGGATGAAATCAACAGTCTGTCCCTTGCCCTTGTCACTGCCACATAGAAAAGTCTTCTTTCTTCTTCAACCGCAGCATCTCCTCCATCTTCTATGGCTCTTGCGTGTGGCATAAGACCTTCCTCAGCTCCTGCTATAAAGACCACAGGAAATTCAAGACCCTTGCTGGCGTGCACTGTCATAAGATTCACTTTTCCCTTGTCCGCCTCTCCATCATCCAAATCGTCCCTTGACAAAAGTGTTATCCTGTTGAGGTATGCGTAGAGGCTTGTGTCTTCGTGGTCCGGGTTGTTTTCCCATTGGTCCATACTGCGGATCAGGCTTTCTATGTTCATCATCTTGAATCTGGCTGCCTTTTCACTTTTTGGATTCTCCCCGATCAAATAGTCGTTGTAGGCGATCCTTTCAACCATGGCCTTGACTTTTTTGCTCAATCCTTTTCCGCTGAGCATGGACTTGTTTTCTTCGATGATATTGACAAAGTTTTTCAAATCCTCCACGGCGCTTTCACTTACGGGACAGGCATCCAAATTTTCTACAGCTATTATGGCGTTGATGGCCTCCCACAAAGATGTCTCCATGGAGTTCGCCACATTGCTTATGGCTTCAATGGTCGCTCGACCGATACCTCTCCTTGGTGTGTTGATGATTCTGAGAAGGTTTATATCATCGTCATGGTTGGAGATGACCCTGAGGTATGAGATTATGTCCTTTATTTCCTTTCTTTCAAAAAAACTTGTTCCACCGCTCATCGTATATGGAATGTTCGCCTCTAGGAAAGCTTCTTCGATTGGTCTGCTCTGGGTGTTTGCCCTCATCAGCACACCGAATTCATCATATTTTCGTCTTTCCTCCGCCGCGATTCCCTGGATTGTTTCTGCTATGAATTCCGCTTCCGCCGCTTCGTTTTCCGGCATAAAAATTTCGATAGGTTTCCCATCTCCGTTTCCGCTCCAAAGTTCCTTGTCTTTTCTGTTGGTGTTGTGCTTTATGACCCCGTTGGCTGCTGCAAGTATTGTTCCCGTGGACCTGTAGTTCTGCTCCAGTCGAATCTCCTGCATCTGTGGAAAATCTTTTTCAAAGTTCACTATGTTTTGATAGTCCGCGCCTCTCCATGAATAGATGCTCTGGTCGTCATCCCCAACCACTGCCACGTTCTGGTCCGCCAAAAGATGCAGAAGCTCGTACTGCTGGTGACTCGTGTCCTGGAATTCATCGACCATTATATATTTGTAGCGATTCCTGTATTGATCGAGGACTTCAGGATGCTCTCGGAAAAGTTTTATCGGCAGTGTGATTAGGTCGTCAAAGTCCACCGAATTGTAAAGCTTGAGACCTTCCTGGTATCCTTCGTAAAGAGCCCTGTATTGGTCGTATTCCGAAGTGAACTGCTTCCGTCCAGTCTTTATGTCGCTAAAAAGTATTCCTATCTTGTATACATCCAGCGCGTCTGGAGAAAACTTCAGTTCCCGGCCTGTCTCCTTGATGAGGGAATATCTGTCTGTTTCATCGTATATGGAAAAATTTTGTCTGTATCCCAGCTTGTCGATATCCTGCCGCAAGACTTTTACACCGAACGCATGGAATGTGCTTATGGTCAGGTTCTGGAGTTTTTTCTGGGTAAGACTTTTGATTCTGTCCTCCATTTCCTTCGCCGCCTTGTTGGTGAAAGTCAAAGCCAGAATTTGGTTTTGGTTGATGCCTTTTTCAAGCATGTTGGCGATCCTGTAGGTGATGACACGGGTTTTTCCGCTTCCTGCTCCAGCGATAATGAGAATCGGTCCATTTATTGTAGTTACAGCCCTGTATTGTTCAGGGTTCAACTGGTCTTTTAAATCTACTTCAAGTGACATGACTTGGATTTTAATTCTATTGTGAAAAATAGTAAAGTGTGTTAAAATTATTTGTACCGTCTGTTTTACGGATCGGGCGAATTCTATTTTTGGAGAAATCTGATGAACAACAAGGTTGCCGCATTCTTGGGAAAACACAATTTCCCTGTAAGCATGGATATCAATTCCGTAGTGGATGCAATGCTTTTTGATATGGACGAGGGACTTTCTGGTCGTCCTGCCGCGGAGGATATGATCCGCACATTCTGTAATCCACCTGAAAAATCTGCCGTGGGTGAAAGCGTAATCGTTATCGACGCCGGTGGAACAAACTTCCGTTCATGTCTTGTGACTTTTGACCAGCAGGGCAAGCCTTCAATCGATTTTATGGAAAAGACAAGCATGCCTGGAATCGAAAGGGAATTGAGCCGCAAGGAATTCTTTGACCAGTTCGCAGTTAACCTTGAGCATCTTAAGGACAAGTCAGCAAACATCGGTTTCTGTTTTTCCTATCCTATGACAATCACTGAAGACGGCGACGGTGTTCTGATCGGTTTCTCAAAGGAAATCAAGGCTCCTGAAGTTGTTGGATGCCACATCGGTAAGGAACTTTCAAAGGCTCTCGCTGAACATGGTTGGAAAAAGAAGGTCAACGTATCGCTTTTGAACGACACTGTTGCTGCTCTTTTGGCCGGGGCCGCCTGTCCAGACGAGGGATGCAAGTATTCATCGTACATCGGCTTCATCCTTGGAACTGGAATGAATGGAGCATATATCCAGCCTGCGGATCCTTCATACAAGGGTCTCAAGGAACAGATCATAGTCTGCGAGAATGGAAAATTCGACAAGGTGATGCGTTCTGATTTCGATGTTGAATTCGACAGAAAGTCTGTAAAGCCTGGCACATCCATCCTTGAAAAAATGTGTTCCGGGGCATATCTTGGACCTGTCAGCTATGAAGTTCTCAACATGGCCGCAAAGGAAGGTGTGTTCTCAAAGAAATTCTGCGACGCTCTTTTGACTATCGAATCTCTGACACTCATCGAAGTAAACACATTCCTCCATGGACCTTATGGAACAAATTCAATCCTTGGTGCAAAGGCTGCCGAATCTGCCACCGCTGAAGACTATGACATGATTTTCCAGCTCCTTGATGCAGTTGTCGAACGTTCTGCAAGACTTTCCTCTGCAATCCTTGCTTCTTGTGTAATCAAAAGCGGTAGAGGAAAAAGTTCCACCGAACCTGTGTGTATCCTTTGCAACGGAACCACATTCTTCAAGACATTCAAGATCAAGGAAAGGGTTCAGGGATATCTTGAGCAGATTTTGGTCAAAGAAAGAGGCTTGAGCTATCAGATCATCAGCAGGGACAACGACATCACGTTGGGTGCCGCCATTGCAGGTCTTATCAAAAAATAAGGCCAAATTCGTACAATGTTGATGGAATCCCTGGGATTTGTATTCCTGGGGATGGTCTTGATTTCCAGGAACGGTAGAAGCCTTCGGACGGTAGTTTTAAGGACGCACTGTTTTTGGGAATC
>JAZUEV010000156.1:0-4603 GCA_045640345.1 Treponema sp. | reverse complement strand
ACATCTCCAACTCTTTCATCCCCCTGTGGAGCAATAAGATATCCACTTGGACTTGCTATTACTTCGGTTGGATCTTCAAGGCTGGTCATAAAAGCATATACAACATATCTAAGTCCCGCAGCTGTGTTTCTAACTCCATGGGCAATAAAAAGCCATCCCTTGTCAGTCTTGATTGGAACAGCTCCCGCACCGTTTTTTACTTCCTTGATGGTGTGGTAGATTTTTTCATCCAAAAGCTTTTCCTCGGCCACCACTGGATTTTCCATGGAATCAGAAAGACCTGCACAGATTCCTCCACCGCTACCGGTCTCAATAAATCCATCCTGGGGACGAGTGTAGAACAAATATTTTCCGTCAACGAATTCTGGATGAAGAACCACATTTCTCTGCTGACTGCTCTTTGTCTGCAAATCTGGAAGCCTTTCCCAATTGACCAAGTCCTTTGTGCGAACAATTCCCGCCGCAGCAGTTGCCGATGAAGTGTCAGTGGCTGGAACAGATTTATCCTTTCTTTCAGAGCAGAAGATTCCGTAGATCCATCCATCCTCGTGCTGGGTAAGTCTCATGTCATAGACATTCACATCAGGATCGTCGGTCTGTGGTAAAAGAATCGGAAGTCCCTTGAACTCAAAATGGTCAATTCCGTTTGGACTTTCAGCAACAGCAAAAAATGATTTTCTATCGTTTCCCTCTACCCTTACAACGAGACAGTATTTTCCATTAAGCTTGATCGCTCCAGAATTGAAAGCGGCATTGACTCCCATTCTTTCCATCAGATATGGATTTGTCTCCTTGTTCAAATCATAGCGCCACTCCAATGGAACATGGTCGGCAGTAACTATTGGATTTTTGTATCTACAAAAAATACCGTTCCCTGGCAAGACCATCTCATTGTTCAAAGAAACCAAATCCTGGTGCTCCTTTTTCAAAAGACTTAGGCGCTGGTCAAAATCATTGTTCAGCATATTATCCTCCAATCATTATGCTTGTCCACAAAGACAGATGTCCTTGAGGATTTATGGTCGAGCTTTGATTCATAGAAATACTACGAATTAAAACATCGTGTTTTAAAAGTTACCTCCATATATCTCCAGTGCCTCCACTAAAGACCGTGAAATCCAGATTGAACATACGGATAAAAGAATCCAAAAGCTCATGTCCTTCAAGATATGTGATCTTATTGTCGATGAGTTTTTTTTCGGTGATGTATGGAGAATAATAGGATCCCCTTGCAGAAAAATTCGCCCACAGCAAAAAATAGCAGGCCCCATATTTTTGACACATTTTGGCCACTTTGCAATACCAGTCCAAATCCTCGTTGCCTGAATCCAAAAGCGCTTTATTGTCAGGATGGGCTACACCTGTTTCAGTGTTGGCGAAAAGTTTTTTATGGTTTTCTGCGAAGGTTGAAAGCATGACGCACTGTTGCTCAAAATCGGTCCAATATTTTTCAGCGTTGTCGGGATATTGCTGGTAAGCGTCAAAGCCAACCATGTCAACAAAATCGTCTCCGGGATAGCGCTCAAGAAAATCGGATTCACATTTGTTTTCAGTCCCAGGAGAATAAGCCCAGACAATATTGTGGACGGATTTTTGATTCGTCATGTAGTCCCACGTATATTTCCAGAGATTCCTGAACTGTTCGGGCGTACAGGTATTGCATCCCCACCAGAACCATCCTCCTGTATTTTCATGGAAAGGTCTCCAGATGGCGGCGACATTTTTTTTATCCAGTTCCAGAAAATAGTCGCAGACAAGATCAAGATATTCCGTATAGAGACTGTTAAGTTTTTTTCCAGGCATGATGTCTTCAACCACATTTCCCCGCAGGTCGATTGGTGTGTATCCTGAAAAATTTGTGCTGCCATCCACCAGGACCATGGGATGACTTTCCCAACCTGACCAATGCCTGTCGTTCAGAACTTCAATTCCTGAAAGCCTTTCATAAATCAACTGGAAATTCGGCATGTGGGCGCTCAAAGAAACGATTGCTCCTTTTTCAACTCCATCCATGGAAAGCTGTACAACCGCGTCCAATCTGTTTTGTCTGCTCCAACACCATTTTCCGTGTTCAGTACCAAAAAGACTTAAGGCATCGATTCCTGTCACGGCAGCAAAATTGTTGGTGACATCAAAAGTGTCGCTATGGGAAAATCCATCCTTGCTTGGTCCCGCTTTTCTGTGAAGGTCATTCTGGTGGCCATAAAGCACATAACCTTTCTCACTTGTCCATGCAAAAAATTGAGCAAGCCTTACGGCATTTGGATGTGCTTCCTTGTCGCAGAGTCTGAATTCTTTTTGTCCAATATCTATGGTCTTTTTTTCTTTAGGCAAAACACTTGCCACAACTGGAGTAATCATACTTCAATTATAGCAAGTAATTAAGATAAAAGATAGTGGAATTTAATTAAAAAAAAGTAAATAATATCTTTAAAAATTGCAATTTTTAGATGTTTCCTAAAAAATACCAATAAATCATGGAATCCACAAAGACTACACTTTCCAGGGATGACAATTATTTTTCCAAAAAACCGACCCAGGCTGCCTGGACTGTAAAATGTTTCTGACGTTCCTCCAAGCCCATTTTTGGATCAAGACCTGAAGTCTCCCGCCGGAAAGAACCGAAAGATGAATTGCAGCAGGTACAGTCGTTGTATGTCACGATACTGTCCTCATCGATCCCCAATTCCTTCATCACCGCCAGATTCGCTTTAGCCAAGGACAGCCAATATTTTTTTTCTTCCTTGACATTGCCGTAAAAAGGAACCTTTTCTTCTCTGATACATTCGGGAGTAAAATTGACACGGAAGTATTGGGCACGCTCCTCTTCAACAGCATAGCAACAGTCGTGGATATGGGGTCCCATTACTACACAAAAATCCTGTGGACGGGAGCCATACATCTTTTCCGCCAACTGGACCGCGTTTCTTATGATTCCAGTCCCCTTCCAACCAGAGTGAAGCATACCAAAGACTTCGGAGATTGGGTCGTACAGAAAAATAGGCATGCAATCTGCAACGGTCACCACAGGAACAAGGCTTGTGTTTTTTGTAATGATACCGTCCCCCTGCATCCCGTCCAATTCATGCTCAGATTCAACTGCAAAAACGGTTTGGGAATGGATAAGCTCAAGAGCAACTGACTGTCGATTGTCACCACAAAGTTCCTTCAAAAAGAGATTCCTGTTCAGGTTTGTCTCGTTCCATCTGAATCTCATGGATCCTGCAGCCTTCATGGTCATTCCATAGCTGGGTCCTTCGTTCAAGGCTTGACCTTTGTAATAAAATTTTCCAGTAAAAAATCTTTTGTCAGTTGATTCAATCATAAGCTAGCCCTCTATGCTCAGGTCCAAAGGCTCCACGTCCTGCAAGAATTCATAGGCCTGGTTGATGCTGTCGCTTGCCTTGTTAACCAAAGCATTGAATACCCTGTTCTCTTTTCCACCGAGTTTCGTAAAATTCACCACGGGGCCATAGTAAGGAGTTATCTTATTGCCGAGTATTCCTCCCAAAAGATTTTTCATATTTCGGCAGGTCTTTCCAAAATCCTTTATGATTTGCGAAACAGTTTTTTCAATGGAGCCCATGATGTTATCCAAACGGACTTCATCCACATTGGCTAAAGACTCCTTGGCCTCAAAAGATGCAAAGGCAGAACCATATTCTCCGCTGGCTGAAAGTTGGGAAGCAAGAAGCTCCAGATTTTCAATTACCTTTGTGAAAGTGTTGAGGGATTCAGAAAATTCAATCCTGTTGTCCTTCATGGCAAAATCTCCTTCAACGGCAATAGTCGTTAGAGCCTGCTTGAACTGATAGAACTGGTTTTTCATATAGTAATTGACAAATCCCAAGGTCAACTGATAGTGGAACACTTTTCCAATGCCCACAGATTCCCAAGGACGCACGGGATAGAGAGGAAAATCGTCCAGCATAAAAAAGTCGTTGAGCTTGTATTTAATTTTCTCCTTGTTGGCATCCCTTTCCCAGTTGTTCCATCGACGCTCAAAAAGAAGTTTCCACTGCGCCCTGAATCTTTGGAACCAACCTTCACCACCGCCATAGGAATCTGGAATATATGAACAGTTTTCAAAAACAAGCCTGGCGATATTCAAGATAGGAACTGTGCTGTTGAACATACGGATAATCGCATTCTGGGATGCTGCATTGTCCATGAAAAGGCTTCCATCGTCTTCATCGTCCATGGATTTATCTTCATAGCCGCCTAAAGAATTTCCACGATTCTTGTTCAACATAAAAAGAGCCTGGACGGATTCATCGGTCAAAGGAATATAGTTGGACATGATCCTGGCAATCTCACCGAATTCGTTTTTGACTTCGGCATATCCACATCCCCTGGAACCATCAGGCTGGACTTCAAATTTGGATGTGATTTTTCCAAAAGGCAGCTTGACAAAATTCCTCAGCCACTCCACGCCACGAATAGCAAGATACATTTCCGCTTTCTTACCGCTGGACAAATCATCTATGGCCATATCCATTTTGCTCACCAAAAGATTTTTCATCTCATTGGTGACATTCACGTTCAGGGCATACTGATACGGGTCGGACTCCCTCTGGATTTCGTCGGACAATTCAGGAACGAC
>JAZUEV010000155.1:0-4517 GCA_045640345.1 Treponema sp. | reverse complement strand
AAACTTGTTAGCAACCGCAGGTTGCGACTTTCAGCATCTCAAAACCAACAGTCAGACTATTGCTTAAGAGATCCCGAAATAAATTCGGGATGACAGTTTTTTGACTATATTTATCTGCAAGTTTTGATGGTTTTTACGGAGTAAAAATTGCTGCCCTTTGGCGACGAAATCAAAACTTGTTAGCAACCGCAGGTTGCGACTTTCAGCATCTCAAAATCAACAGTCAGACCTTTGCTTAAGAGATCCCGAAATAAATTCGGGATGACGTTTTTTTTCACATGCGCCATGCACAATCGGCTCAGAAAGACAACAATGTTGACCACACAAAAAAAGGAACGCACCATAACAATGCGTCCCTCATTAAATTATAAACTGTTACTAATTAGAACCAGAATCTAAGACCAACGTTCAATGGAATAGCTAAATGCAAACCAAAGTTTGAACCAGCTTCAATTCCAATCTGTGCCGCTGCCTGCAAATAGATTTCTGCAAAGTCAACAACCCAAACCTGCAATCCAGCTACCAATCTAGCACCTGCATAGAAAACAGCACCTTCGTTCCACCAACTTCCACCAAGTGCCAAACCAGGTCCATAGAACCAGTTAAGAGGTCCTGTGATATTTGGATTTGCAATCCACCAGTCAGCAGTAGCACCAACACTACCAATTCCATTTGAAGAAATTCCTACATCAACTGCAAACACTGGAGGAACATTTGGAATCTTGAAAGTAATAGCCGCACCACCATTCAAAACGATAGGATTGAATCCACCCTGTACACCAATTCCGAATTTTCCAGAATTTCCGATTCTACCGGAAGCAGCAAAAACTCCTGAAACTGCAACAAGTGCCAAAGCAGCAAGCGCTCCTAAAAACTTCTTGTTCATAAAAACTCCTTATCATATTTTGTTGACCACATAATCTGCAATCAACACATAAATGAAAATTATCGATAGTTTTATTATATCGTACTTTCAAAAAAATCTCAATAGCGAATAATGTTCTTTCTCTTGTGAGTTTTTGTTTTTTTTAGATTTTTCCATTCCGTCAGCTTTGCTTCCTACAGTCGAAATGACGGACGCAATCCTTCTGTGAAGTCTTGCAAATGAGTTTTTGTTTTGCCATCAAAGGGTGTCAATTTTTTATCAATGAAAAGTTATAGATGGAATGCATCATTATTGTTGTTCTGAAATTTTATATCCATCAATTACACCAAAAACTGTGTCGGCTGCATTCTTACTTTTGCGAGTGGATTCAAGGGACGCTTTTACAGATTCCAGCAGAGTTTGAATTTCAGATGCAACTTCCTTTGACCTTCCCATTGTGGAACGAACTGTGTCACGAAGTCTTCCAACCTCTTCAACAAATTTTTTATTTTCTTCGCTCATCATATTAGATGCATCAAGAATTTTTGTCGTAGACCCATTGACACTTTCCATGGCAGAACTGATGTTTCCAAGCTGACTATTTTCTTCTTCCACGCCTTGCTGAATTTTATTCATTCCCTGTTCAATTTCACCAATCTTAATTTCCAGATCAATGAACGACTGACTTGAAATACCTGATGACATAACAATGCTATCAATGGCGGCGGAAATTCCACTTAAAAGTTTTGATATTTCTTTTGACTGTTTTGAAGATGTTTCTGCAAGACCACGAATTTCATCAGCGACAACAGCAAATCCTCTACCCGCATCTCCAGCATGGGCAGCTTCAATTGCAGCGTTCATAGCCAAAAGATTCGTCTGACTTGCAATAGCCGCAATCGCTCTGTTTGCTTTTGTCAAATGTGTTGACTGTTCTGCAATCTGTTGAACCTGATCATTGACAGTAGACTGAATACCTGAACCAGTTGAAGAACAAACAATCAAATCCTTATATCCTTCGAGAATGGAATTCAAATCTGAATTAACAACATCCATTTTATCTTCCATAATTTTGACAGCGTTGTTTGATTCATCGATTGCGGAATTTTGAATCTCAACAAAGGACCTCAAATTCTCCAAAGCATTTTCCAGATTATTAAAAATCTCTTCCATGAATTCAACCATGGACACCTGCTCACCAATTCGTGCATCAATATCGGCCACACTGTTGGAAGAGTCGTAAAGATTTTGAACATTGTTCTCCATTTCCGACAGCAAAGATTTTTCATTGGCAGTAACAATTTTCGTATGATTTTTTAGGGTGCTCATCATGGTGTCCATATTTTCCATCACCTTGTTGTAACTTCCAATCAAATCAGTCAACTCATTATTTCCTGCAATCTGAATTCTCTGAGTAAGATCAGCTTTTCCATCAGAAATTTTTTCCATAGCCAAAGTGACCATTTTCATTTTTCCAAAAATATTTCCGGTGAAAACGATAAGCAGAATTGTTCCAATAATTATACACAGAACTGCGACTATCACAATTTGAATGACTCGATTTTTTATCAAAGAAACAAGATATTCAACATCTGTGTCGCAACCAATTGCACCGACAATTTTTCCAGAGGAATCAACAATGGAAGTATAGACGCTGATGGTATACCCCCACTCTTCTTGATATTCAATTGAACTTACATAAGTACCAGGCTTTTTAAAAACTTCAAAAAAGATTTCTCCCCAATCTTCAATGTCCATCTCCTCCATAAAATCTGAAACATCTTCTTCACCTGGCAAACCGCTTCCGTCAACAACATAAACAAAAGTTCCATCATCCAATTGGGCCATGGTATAAAGATAGGCACTTCCAGTAGATTCTTTAAGTTTAAAAAGGGGTTCATAAATCTCATCATAGTAATCTGTTTTTTCTCCAGACACCACTAGCTCATTAAATTTTTTTGCATCGATTAAATTCAACGCTTGCTGTGTAACATTCGTTCCAATTTCCGAAGCATATTTTTCACCGACTTTATAAATTCCAAGACCAGCCGTCACCCCAATAAATCCAAAAGAGACAAAAATAAAAAAGAGAAAAATTACAATAAAACGAGTTCGGAATGATGAAAGCATTGCATACCCCCTAATCGAATATCGGCTATTTTGCATCTTTTCTTTATCCAGATTAGTTGAATTTTTTTTCATAAATTGGACAACAATTGGTTATTGATAAATGGCTTGCGTAGGTTTTGCCATTCCGTCAGCTTCGTTTCCTCCTGTCGAAATGGAGTCCACTGAAAAATTCTTGTTTGTCATGCTGAGATTGACTCAGCATCTCATTAATTATAGATATACAATTAGAGATCCTGAAACAAGTTCAGGATGACAGGTTTTACAATCCTTCAGTAGCCTCGTCGAAATGGCAAATCTTTTTTTCTGACAAAAGTTGAAATGACATTTTTTTTTCCAACAAAAGTCGAAATGACATTTTTTTTTCCGAACAAAAGTCAAAATGATAAGTTTTTTAGCAAACAATCATGTCACGGGTGATGTCAGAAATTTTTCTTGCGCCACACATATACATTGTATCCTTGAGTTCGTTCAAAAGTTTTTCAATATACAACTTTATTCCTTCCTGCCCTCCTCCATAATATGCAATCAAAACAGGTCGGCAAATGAGGCACAAATCAGCACCAAGGGCATAGGCTTTAAACATATCCAAGCCAGAACGAATTCCTCCATCGACAATAATTTTTGTTTTTCCTTTCACAGCTTTTGCGATTTCTTCCAAAACTTCGGCAGTGGCTGGTGTATCAGAAAGCGCACGACCACCATGGTTTGAAACAATAATTCCATCGGCCCCTGCTTCAACGGCTTTAAGCGCACTCTTAACAGTCATCACACCTTTCACGATAAATGGAACTCCAGACTCTTTTTTTAGGTTAGCAAGTTGTTCGATAGATTTTGTTCCACCTGATCCATGACATGCTTTTAAATGAGGAAGACCAGCGCTATCGACAACAACACAAGATGCAAGGGGAGCTTTTTTCAAAAGACATTTTTTCATTTGCTTAACAATATTTTCATCGGCCTCTGGATTGATAACAGGGACACCACAATTTGAATGATCAATGCGCGATTTGATTGCAGCATCGTGGACAGACTCCTCAATACCTGAACTATAAAAATGAAGAATCCCCATTTCCTCACAAGCAGACAAACATTTTTCATTAAAATCACGAACATCATCCGTGGGATTAAATTGCAAACGAATCGAACCAATTGGTCCAGTCACAAGAGGAAGCGAAAGTTGTTTTCCAAAAAAATCAACGGAAGTATCAATCTGAGTATTTGGAACAATCGTGTCCATATTCAGCTTGATTTTTCTCCAGGCATTATAATTATCATTAGCACCATTTCCAGGAGCCTTTGAACCAGGACCAGGCAAAGTGTTACCACAACCAAGTCCATTGCACACAGGACAAACCTTACAATTTGGTCCAATATTTTTTTTTGCATTCTCCATAACTTCTGCGTATGTCATTTTTTTTCTCCTTATTGAAGGGTGAATTTTAAGATTGATGTTTCTTATTATGATAAATGAAATTTGGGAGAGATGTCAAATGGGTGTGGGGAGGATTGACAATATAAGGCC
>JAZUEV010000154.1:0-8729 GCA_045640345.1 Treponema sp. | reverse complement strand
TTGGGCAAGTTCCCAAGTCTCAGGACTGTTGAAAATTATGATGCCATGGGCAATTCAGTCCAGGCTTTCACCCTTGTTCCTGGAGGACTCAACTGGTCGCCTTTCAATATGGTGGTGGATTTTGACATCAAGAAAGCGGTTGGAGCAAGTTTCTATGTCCCGATTTTGAATGAAAGCCAGTCGGACATCGACAACCAGTCTTTGGTAAAGGCAGCATCTTCTGTTACTGTTCCATCCAGCGAACGTGAAAACGCAACTATCACTTTCCTTGTTCTTTCGGGCAAGGTTCAGAGCGCAAGATATTCCCAGGGCAATGTGATGTACGCCCAGGCGGAATTTGAAAATGGAAATCCAATCCTCAGGTCCATTGATGCGGACGGGGACGGACTTTTTGAGACCACAGAATTTTATGGAGTTGACAAGACTGGAGAAATGGAAGTCCATGCCTTGGAGGACGAAAGGATAATCATGACAAATCTTTTTGGACAACCATCCAATGCTTCTCCATTCTATCTGCGAATGATTCAGATCGACACTAAGAACCATGATGCCATTCCTGATTTTACCGAAGAATATTCTGAGCGTGGTGGAAAGGTGACTTCATGGGACACAGACGGTGACGGAAGTTGGGATATTCGCTATGTCCGTTACTCAAAACCAAAAGACAACAAGGATGCGCCTGTTGAAGAGGAATCCATGTTCTTTGATTACAACAGCGATTTGGTAAGAGTCAAGTCTGTTGATGGAGTGCCTGTTTCCGTTACAACTGCGGTGGAAACTTATCCAATTGTGGAGGATGACACCTATAGATTCTACTGGATCGGTGCGAAGGGTAGTCTGACCTTGACTCAGATGGCTATCAAGGCTTTGAATGCAATTGGTCAGCAGGGTGGGTCTGTTTTGGTAAGCGACAAAGTTCATCGTGTCCATGCCGTCAGAATCGGTCAGCAGAATTTTGGAATGATTATTGGGGAGTAGTCCAAGATACATGAAGCTTTTAAAAAAATCATCGGTTGAATCAAGAAGCAGATTTGGCCGATGTTTCATTAGATTTTTCGCATGGGTTTTTATCATCTCAATGTTGATTTCATCCTGTGCCTCATCCAACAAGGAAGAAGGATATAGCGACATAAACTACGGTGAAGAGGACGTGGTGAACGACCGTGTGAGGGATATTGAAAAACTTCTGGAAAAAAAATCCCTTGAAGCCTTGTGGCAGTCGTCAATTCTTCTAAAAAATGCTCCAGAATTTTCTCAGTCCAGTGAAATATTTGATAAATGTCAGGACGAAGTTGTAAAGCAATGCAACAATTATATAGAAGAAAAAAATTATTTGGATGCATGTCGCTTGTATAAATCCTTGGTGGCGGTGGAATCCACAAAAATCGACAACATTAAAATAGACTTAAATCAAATCACCAGGTTGATGGAAGAAGGAAATCCTGTCAAAAATAGTCCAGCCAAAACTGAAAAAGTCTCCACAATGATAAATGGAACCGTCACAGTTTTGGTGGACAAGGGCGTGAAGATTGAAAGTGGCATGGGTTACAACGACGCCATGTTGGGAAGTGGATTTTTCATCACAAAAAATGGATACATCATCACCAATCATCATGTGATTTCCGACTGTGTGGATCCCAAGTACAACGGTTATGCCAGGCTTTACATCAAGCTTGCCGAGGATTCCGAAACCCGTATTCCAGCCAGGGTCATTGGTTACGACAAGACCATGGATTTGGCCCTCCTGAAAACTGAAGTTGACGCTCCCTATGTGTTCAACCTTGGCTCCAGTTCAGATTTGGATGTGGGGGACAGGATTTTTGTAATCGGCTCTCCCTTGGGCTTGGAAAGGACTTTGACCAGCGGAATTGTTTCCACCACCGACAGGGACTTGCTCAGCTTGGGAAAGGTTTTCCAGATTGATGCGGCTGTGGGACCTGGTAATTCCGGTGGACCAATGATTGACGAAAAAGGCAATGTGTTGGCGGTGGTTTTTGCAGGAATACAGAATTATCAGGGACTGAACTTTGCAATTCCTGTTGAATATTTAAAGGCGGAACTGAATTTCTTGATGGCCGGTGGAAAAAGGGTTCACCCTTGGATGGAAGCTTTTGGAAAAACAAAGCGTCTTGCAGGTTCCGGAGCTAAAAATCAGGGACTGGAGATTTTGTACACCCTTCCCGGTGGAAAAGCCAATTTTTCGGGACTTGATGTTGATGATTTGATTATAAAAATCGACCAGACCAAAATCACTTCCATGGATGATTTGCATCTTTATCTTTTGTCACAGCCTTCCGATTCCATTGTTTCTGTGACATGCGAAAAGGCCGACGGTTCGGGAACAAAAACTTTGCCTGTCTATCTTGCTCCAAGACCAGAAAATCCTGGATACACTTTTTATTCGGGCGACCTGCTGTCTTCTTCCCTTTATCCAATCATGGGAATGGAGCTTGTCAGGACATCAACTTCCAATAAAAAACAGTACTCCGTAAAAAAGGTCCTCAAAAATTCTTCAGCAGATGCGGCGGGATTGGACGAAGGGGATCCTATTCAGATTTTGGACACTGTTCTTGATGACGAAAAAACATATCTGGGACTTGGAATCTATGCCAAAAAGAAAAAAAGTGGCTACCTGGACTATCGAATGGGATTGACAGCATCCTTGGACAGCAGTCTTTATTTTTAATTTATTCGTCATCAGAAAGATTCTTGATTATTTAAGGCTGTCATTTCGACCGTAGTGGAGAAATCCCCAAGGACATGTATTTAAAATAATTGGGAAACTCGACATTTACAAAAAAATCTTGTACAATTAGATTGAGGAAATTATGGTAGAACTAAAATATAAAAGAAATTTCTGTATCACCGCGCACATTGACCATGGAAAGTCAACCCTGGCGGACAGACTTATCCAGAAGGCAAAAATCATTGAAGACCGACAGATGATGAATCAGATTCTGGACAACATGGACATTGAAAGGGAACGTGGAATCACCATCAAAAGTCAGGCGGTGACCATTCCTTACCACGCAAAAGACGGTCACGATTATGAACTTAATTTTGTTGATACTCCGGGACACGTGGATTTTAGCTATGAAGTAAGCCGTGCCATTGCATCCTGTGAGGGAGCTCTTTTGTTGATTGACGCAACCCAGGGTGTGGAAAGTCAGACCGTAAGCAATATGTATCTTGCGTTGGAGCAGGATTTGACCATTGTTCCTGTTGTCAACAAAATCGATTTGGCAAGCGCCGATGTGGACAGTGTAAAAAAACAGATCGACCATGACTTGGGCTTGGATTCCAGTGAAGCCCAGCTTGTTTCTGCAAAAACTGGTGTCGGAATCGATGATTTGATGGAAGCCATTGTCACAAAATTCCCAGCCCCTACTGGAGATGTGAACGCACCTCTTAAGGCATTGATTTTTGACTGCCACTACGACGAATACAGGGGAGTCATTGTCCATATTAGAATCATGGACGGAAGGGTAAAGCCTGGGGATTCAATCACTCTTATGAGCAGCAACGCCCAGTACAAGGTTGAGCAGACCGGTATTTTCAAAATCAAGTACGAAGAGACCCAGTGCCTTGAAGCTGGGGATGTTGGATATATCATTTCAGGAATCAAGACCGTTTCCGATGTCCGCGTCGGTGATACAATCACTTTGACTTCAAATCCAGCTCCTGAACCCTTGCCTGGTTTTAAGGATGTAAAGCCTGTTGTTTTTTCATCCATCTATCCAATTGATTCCAACGACTATGAGGAACTTAAGGAAAGCATGGAAAAACTCAAGCTCAACGATGCATCCTTGGTTTATGAAAAGGATAATTCTTTGGCTTTGGGCAATGGATTCCGTTGTGGATTTTTGGGTCTTCTGCATCTGGAAATCATTCAGGAAAGACTTGAAAGGGACTTCGACCAGGTGATTATTTTTACTGCGCCATCAGTTTGCTACAGAGTCAAGCAGCAGGGACATGATTGGATTGACGTGGACAACCCTGCGGATTTTCCTGAAGGAAAGATTGAATCATCCATGGAACCGTATATCAATGCGTCCATCATTACCCCGGCAGAATATTTGGGCTCCATAATGGAACTGTGCAGGATGAAGCGTGGGGTTCAGAAGAACATGGCCTATCTGGATGAAAAGCGTGTTGAACTGACCTACGAAATGCCTTTGTCCGAAGTGCTTTTTGATTTCTACGACAAGCTTAAGTCCTACAGCCGAGGATATGCAAGTTTTGATTACGAGGTTATCGACTACAGAACAACCGATTTGGTGAAGATTGATATCCTGATTAACGGTAAGCCTGTGGATGCTTTGGCTCAGTTGTGCTATAGGCCTGGAGCAGTTGAGCGTGCCAAGGTGGTTTGCGAAAGACTGAAGGGTGAGATTGCAAGACAGCAGTTCAAGGTTGCTATCCAGGGTGCGATCGGAAGCCAGATTATTGCCCGCGAGACTGTCAATGCAGTGCGAAAGGATGTTTTGGCAAAATGTTACGGAGGGGACGTGACCCGTAAAAGAAAGTTGCTTGAAAAACAGAAGGCAGGTAAGAAACGTATGCTCATGGCAGGAGATGTGGAGCTACCACAAAGCGCGTTCCTTGCAGTTCTTAAAGAAAAAGAAGACAACTAAAATTTATTCAAAAATCAACACCATGATTTAATGTGGTTAGAATAAAGGGCATCGTTAAGAATTTTCCTTAATGATGTCCTTTGTTGTCAATTCAAGAATCAGTCCAAAAACTTCAGGAAAAAATCGATTTCCGCTCTTATCCGTTTCAAAAATCCACTGTCCAACGAAAAACTGTGTCCGTCGGGGAAGTGTAGGTACAAATATTCCCGTCCCGAAACCAAATCTTCTATCTGTTTTCCGAGTTCCATATCCTTTTTGAAATGTTTTGATTTTTCTCCATTGGATAAAATGTCCCGAAGTTTTTCTAGGGCAAGTTTTTCCTGCTGAAGAAAATCTTTTGCGGAAGTTCTTGATGGGGCAGGGATTTTTTTTAGATTCAATTCCTGATGGATTCCAGTAAGTTCAAAAATTTTTGAGCACAAATCCTTTGGAACTTTTTTTATTCCCAAGTCCATCCCCGTTTCACCGATATCATAAAGATTTTTCTGCTGGGAAAAAGTGTTGACAAAATTCTGACGATAGCCTGCCATGTTTGGAGTGGTCGCCATGGGTGAACCATTTTTACCAATCACAAAGGACGCTGATGGAGCGAATGTTGAATCCAGATTATCTACGCCGACAAATCGATTTGTAGAAAAAAGTCTTGCCTTGTGGGCTGGAGTAAAATTTGCGTGGGTCTTTCCTGGAGAATAACTAAAGTCCAAGCCTGTCACAAAAATAGGGATGGATGAATCCTTTCTCAAAAGAAGCGAAAGATATACAGCCGCAAGTCCCACCGAGCCAAGGGGAGGGATGAAATCTGAAATAATATTTTCATTCTTCAGTCTGTCCAAAAATCCCAGCTGGGCAAATTCTGACATAAACCAGACAGTCTTTCCTTTGAACAGTCTCTGCACTGATGGACGACTGCACAAATCTGCAAAAAACAGGGGGCTTGCGTTTCCATGTCCAATGTAGGCTTTCTGTATGGCGAACTGACTTTCTAAACCGATGCAGGAATCCACATGAAGTCCTCTGTCCAGAACTGTGGTCAAGGCCGCATCCACCACCATGATGTGAAATTTTCCTTCATACAGGTCCCTTGAAAAATCAGAACCGTCCTTCGCCAAAGTAAAATCCAAACTTTCACCGGCGCCACACACAAGGATTGGTTTAGCTATGGTTCCCTTGATTTGGGAAAGACAAATTTCGTTGTCCAAGTTTTTTAGGTTCGTAAGGATGTTCTTTGAAAAAAGCCGTCCCATTTTTGTAAGGGTTATCCTGTTTTTCCAGAATGTGCTGATTATTTCCTGGCTTGCATTCAAAATCAGGTTGTACATCTGGGGATTAAAGACTTTTCCTGCCGAAAAATCCAAGGAAATGACCCTTCTGATTGATCCAGTGTTAACGATTTTTCTGATCTTTTCATCCAGCTGCGAAAGATTTTTTGTGGACAATAGTTGGACAGTTGTAAAATCTTCTTGGGGATTTTGTGACTTCAATTCCTCCAAAGAATTTTGTGCAAGATTAAAAAGCTCTATGTCGTCTTCAACGCAGAGGATTTCACTCTCATGGCCACATTTTTTTATCAATGGCAGGATTCCATGGAATAGGCAAGGGGAATTTACAAGGACCAAGGTTCCTGGAAGAATCTGGGTTTTTTCAACCAATGCTTCAATGGCACGAGTAGGATTGTATTTGGAATAAAGAAGACGATTTTTGTATTCAACCGTATAAATAGAAAAGCCCACACCAGTTTGAACCAGTCGGGGCTTGTTTTGTTCAATCATATATCACCATAAAAATGTGGGACACCAATAATTTGACCCATAAGCCATATAAAACCATAGTGGGAATCTCCAAGACTTTAGTTCCTAGAGACTCCCATTTTAAGAACGACTTATGCCGTCAGAATCTACTGGTTCAAAAAGAACTTGTAGTATGTGTCGAAGAAATTGTTTTCCAAGTCAGGTGATGCCATGATTGCGGCACTTGCGCTGTCCTGGTCGTAGTAGGCTGCCTGGCTTGTGTAGTTTTCATCTGCTGTTGCGTCGTCTTTCTGGATTGAAACACATTTTGCCACAACAACATTTGATCCCAAGACGAATGGCTGGCTCAATTCATTTTCCTTCAATGCGAACAATGTCTTGAAGGCGCTGTTGTTTGAAGAAAGTGCAGAAAGTTCTGTCACGTCTGTTGGAACTGTGTCAAAGAATGATGAGTTGCCATAGTTTACTGGGAACGCTGGAACATCTACTGCTTTCATGCCGTTGTTTCTACATGCAACCTCAAATGGAGTAAGCTCAACGATGTTTTCTCCGCCAGCGGCAATAAGTCTCTGATCAACACGGTTGTTTGGATCAAGGACACGACCTTCTTCTCCGTCTGAAATATCGATTGTTATAGGTGAGAGGGTAGAAACTTCATAGACAAACTTGTTTGCCACATCTGTGTAATAGTTTTCAATGTAGCTCATTTCGTAGGCCTTGATGTATGAAAGAACTGTGTCCACTGTTGATTCGTCTGTCAAATCTGCCGCAAGGGATGCTCCATCGCAACGGAAGATTGTGTATCCTCTTGAAGTCTGGATGACCTCTGATATTGCACCGTTGGAAAGACCAATCACCTTCAAAAGATTTTCTTCTACAGGGATTGTGTTCTTAAGCTGGTAGTAGTATGGGCTTGAAAGTTTTCCGTCATCTCCTGTGTAGAGTTTTTCGGAAATATCTGTCACGGCCTGGTCGAATGTGATTTCACCGTTCTGGATCTGCTTCAAAGTGTTGTCGGCATCCAATTTTTCAGAAAGTGTGACTGCTGAGATGTTGAAACGCTTGAAAGTTTCCATATTCTTTTCTGCATACTTTACAGCTTCCTCTCTTGGCAGGTCGCCTGTGCTGAATGTTGCCAACTGGAAACCATGTTTTTCTGTTCCCATGTTTGCAATAAAGTTGCTTTCCTTTGAAGAAACCTTGAGACCGTAAAGCTTGTTTGAGCCAAAAAGGTCTTCTTCAAAACGTGAATAAATCAAACTTTTTTCAGCTGCACTACGAAGGTCTGATTTTTCTGATTCGCTTGTCTGATTGTAAAGCTTCTGTGAATAGTCTCCGTTTGCGTCCCTGAAATATGGAAGGATTGCTCTGTTGACGGCAGACTTTGGTACAGAATAACCAGATGCTTCGACTGCGTCTTTGTAGTACATGTTCTGGACTGTGCCTTCAAAAGCGTTCTGGAAAATGTAACTGGAAATCTGGCTTACATCGTATCCATAGTTCTGATAGGCCTGTGCCAAATTTGCTGCGCTTGCTGCGAAATCAGATCCTGCTTTGTATTCAATTTTCTGTCCCTTGTATTTACCAAAAACAGGGGTTTTATTTTTCTGCAGGATTGACGATATCACCGCAGTTCCACCTGTTGGGATAAACACCAATGCGGAAATGACCAAAATAATTACGGCACCAATCTTTACTTTGTCAGCCTTTTTCTTTGGCTTCTGTTCTTTAACTTCGTTTTCCATTTAGAAACCTCTATAAAACTTTACGCGGGAAAAAATCCACACGGTCTAATATTTTACCATATATATGCTTTTGTTGTCAATTGAAAGGAAACCTCTAAAAATTGCTATTTTTGGAGATGCACTGATGAATGAGTGTTCTGAAGTGGAGAAACATAAAGAAATTGCGAATCATGGGGCTTCTGAAAAAAAATAATAAAAATTGGAGAAATGCTGTTGACATTTATTTTCCAAAATGATATAGTAATATCATCAAACGGGGGTTTAGCGAAGCTGGTTATCGCGCTGGCCTGTCACGCCGGAGATCACGGGTTCGAGCCCCGTAACTCCCGTATAAGTCATCTGATGGATATCGGGTGACTTTTTTTATGGTCACTACCAATGGGTTTGGTGGTGTGAAAAACAATTCGGGCAATAGCGCAGTTGGTAGCGCGCCACGTTCGGGACGTGGAGGTCCCCGGTTCGAATCCGGGTTGCCCGATTTTTTTTATTTTCCCGAAATCAATAATATCAATTTTTAGAGACAACTTTGAAAATACGATGTTTTAAGCCTTGAAATTGCAAGTCCTAAAATACAAAAAAGGGAATCCCTGAGAATTGCTTCC